>NZ_CAUVXL010000146.1:6426-39839 GCF_963555915.1 Protofrankia sp. Cas4 | reverse complement strand
GCAAGCTCAGCCCCGCCGGGCGGTACCCTGTTTCCGTTTGTCACATATCGTGATCAGTCGCTCGTTCGTTTCCGTCGTTCTGTGGAGAAATGACGCAAACAGCACTCGGCGTGCCCGGCCCACGGTGAGCGCCCGTCTGCCGAATGGAATGCCCGGAATCCAGTGCCGACTGCAGTCACCGTAAATTTGTCGGTGGACCCTCCCGTTCGATGTAGAGTATGTTGTTCATGCGCCGATTGATCGGGGGAGTTCGTGGGCCATCTGCAGGCCATGACCAGCATTGATTCGTCTGAAGCGGCGGAGCGGATCGGGCGTCTGCTGGTGGAGCGTCGACTTGCCGCCTGTTTTCAGGTTCTCGGCCCGATTCGCAGCACCTACCGATGGCGCGGCGAGATTGAGCAGGCGGACGAATGGATATGTCTGGCGAAAACGACAACTGAGCGATTTGCCGAGTTGGCGCAGGAGATCGCCCAGGCGCACCCGTACGAGACGCCGGAGATCATTGCGACGCCGATCGTCCACGGGCTCGGTGACTATCTGGACTGGATCACCGCCGAGACGGCGCCGTCCACGCGCTCAGGCCAGCACCCGTAGCTGCTCGTCGAGGTCCCGTACAGGCTGTGTCTCCCGCCACTGCCGGAGTTGATCGCGGACCTGTCGGACCCGGGCCAGCCCCAGCGAGAAGTCCGTCTGCGCCACGATCGCGAGCGCGTCCGCGGCCAGTTGGCATGCCTGGTCGGGCTCCCGGCGGTGGATGTGCACCTCGGCGAGGGTGGCGAGCAGCAGCGAGCGCTTTTTCGTGGCGGTCGGGCTGGTTGGCGACAGACTCTCGGCCGCGGCCGCGTAGGCGGCGTCCGGGCGGCGTAAGCGGGTGAAGGTCGTGACCTTCATCCCGTTGAGGCGGGGGCGGTCGAAGAACTGCGTCCATACCCGGTCGTGCGCCGGATCGGCCCGATCGTAGGCGTCGCCGGCCCGCTCGAGCGCGCGCAGCGCCGCGCCGCTGTCCCCCCGGGAAGCCTGTTCCTCGGCCTCCCGAGCGGCCAGCCACGCACGGGTCATCATGCTGCCGCCGAGCGCGGCTCGGCGCTGCGCCTCTGTCAGTAGTGCACAGGCCTGGTCCGGGCGCCCGGCCATACCCGGTTGATAGCTTTCGTACCCGAGCACACATGCCCACAGGGCGTTGTCATCGGCCTCGCGGGCGGCCTCGACCGCGACCCGGTAGTAGGCGAGTGCCCGCGTGTTGTCGCGCATGTCAAAGGCGAGCCACCCGGCGAGTGCCGCGGCCTCGCCGGCAGTGGCGGCCAGGTCACGGCGTACCGCCGACCGTGGTGAGGTCTCCAGCAGCCGGCTCAGCGTCACCAGATGCGTGGTCACCTTGTCCATGAGGGCCCGGGCCGGGACCCGTTCCTCCAATCCGAACAGACCCGCCGTGCGCGCGGACAAATCATCGACAATCGACGGGGTGACCACGGCCTGCTGCCGAAGGGCCGCGGAAAGCCGATCCCAGGGCTCGGTGTCGAAGGTGACCGGTGTGACCGCGACGCCCCCGGCTGCCGCGACCATCCGTAGGAAGGAGCGCCGCTCCACGCTCGTTTGGGGCTGTCCCGGATCGCGGCCCGCCTCCGGATCGGTGCGGACCCGGGTCATCGTTTCGTCGTCGATGAAGCCGAGTTCCCCGGAACTCCGGTGGAATAGCGCGCGCAGCAGCCGTTGGTAACGAAGGCTGGGCTTCTTGTCGCCCTTCTCCCACTTGCAGACCATATTGCCGGTGACGCCTGCCTCGCGTCCTTCGTGGATGACGGCGAAGCGTCGCAGCTCGGTCGCGAGTCGTTCCTGCGACCAGCTTCTCTCCTCGCGACAGGTTCGCAACCGGGTGTTGGGGATGCGTTCCGGGGGATTCGATACGGCGGGCGAAACCGCCCTGGCTGGCGCTGTCATCTTCCGTCTCCCCCAGATGGCGTGCTCGACAAAGGCAGCTTATCCCGTCGTCCTGGACATCCGACTTGCACCCACCCGGCCGTCCGGACAAGGGCTCGGACAGTTCGGTTCTGGCCGCCGTTTGGTTCGGACGCCTTTTCCCGTGATTTCACTGGAGGCCGTCAACGCGTCACCACTGACCACCACCGAGCGCCGCTGGAAATGTCAAGGGGCGGTGGCGAGAAGCGTTCGGTCCATTGTGTCCATGACTTGCCAGCTGTGATCGGTACTATAAGTAGGTATTTGTGTGGAAGCCGGTACATCAGGTGATATCTGGATCGGTTTACCGGTGGCTGCGGGCGCAAGTATCGATCATGTGATGCCGGCCGCTCGCGGTGACCGTGCCCGGGTGCCCTCGGTGACCGCTTAGAGTCTCACTCTGTGAGCGCCGGCCCCCAACCCAGCACCCCACCGGTATCGTCTGGTGGCCATCCGCTACGAACGTGGCAGCGGGCCGCCCTCGCGGCATACCAGGCCAGGACGGGTGCCGGCGCGCGCGACTTCCTGGCGGTCGCCACGCCCGGGGCCGGCAAGACGACCTTCGCGCTGCGGGTCGCCTCAGACCTGCTGCGCGACGGCGTGGTGCGCGCGATCACCGTGGTGGCCCCGACCGAACATCTGAAACGACAGTGGGCACAGGCCGCCGCCGCGACGGGCATCGCGCTCGACCCGACCTTCCGCAACACCGCCGGGGCAACCTCGTCGGATTACACCGGTGTCGTGCTGACCTACGCACAGGTGGCGGCCCATCCGGCCCTGCACCGGCTGCGCTGCGAGCGACGCCGCACGCTGGTGATCCTGGACGAGATCCACCACGCCGGTGACGCCCGGTCCTGGGGGGATGCGGTCCGCGAGGCCTTCACACCCGCAACCAGACGGTTGGCACTCACCGGAACGCCGTTCCGATCAGACGTCAATCCCATTCCCTTCGTGACCTATCTCCCCGGTCCAGATGGCGTGACCCGCAGCGTTGCGGACTCCTCCTACGGGTATGCCGACGCGCTACGTGACGCCGTTGTGCGTCCCGTGCTGTTCTTGGCCTATTCCGGGGAGATGTCCTGGCGGACCAGTGCCGGGCATGAGCTCTCAGCCCGTCTCGGCGAGCCGCTGAACAACGAACAGACCGCCGCCGCATGGCGCACGGCACTTGACCCGCGTGGCGATTGGATCCCCGCGGTGCTGACCGCCGCGGACACTCGCCTGGGCCAGGTACGCGTCGGCGGAATGGCGGACGCGGGCGGGTTGGTGATAGCCACCGATCACGCGAACGCCCGCGCCTACGCCGCGATCCTGCGCCGAGTCAGCGCAACCGAGCCGGTGGTCGTGCTCTCCGACGATCCCGCGGCCAGCTCGAAGATCGAGGCTTTCCGGGGTTCGAGGGACCGTTGGATGGTCGCGGTCCGAATGGTCAGCGAGGGCGTGGACGTGCCGCGCCTGGCTGTCGGGGTCTATGCCACGTCCGTGGCCACGCCACTGTTCTTCGCTCAGGCGGTGGGTCGCTTTGTGCGGGGCCGGGGCCGTCCCGAGACGGCGTCGGTCTTTCTGCCCAGCGTCCCGGCGCTGCTCGCGCTGGCCGGCGAGATGGAGGTCCAGCGCGACCACGCCCTCGACAAGCCACTGCGCGAACCGGATGCGTTCGACGACGAATCACTTCGCGAGGCCAACCGGCGCCGCGACACCCCTGACCTGGTGGACCGGTCGTTCACCGCACTCGGTTCGTCCGCACACCTCGATCGGGTGATCTTCGACGGTGGCGAGTTCGGCACCCAGGCCGCGGCCGGTTCCGCCGAGGAGGAGGACTTTCTGGGCCTTCCCGGGCTGCTGGAACCGGACCAGGTCGCGGTGCTGCTCAAGCAGCGGGAGGCGGCCCAGCAGGCCGCCCGGCGCAAGCAGGAGCGCACCGGGCGTTCCCCGTCCGCATCAGGGGCACCCGATGTCCCCGGCCAGGCCGGTTCGCAGGTCCGGCCGGACCTGCGTGCCGACGCCACCGGCGAGGCTTCGGCGGACGACCGTCCCACCCATGAGGTGATCACCGAGCTGCGCCGGGAGCTGAACCGGCTCGTCGCAGCCCACCACCACCGCACCGGGCGGGCGCACGGGATCATCCACGGTGAGCTGCGGCGTACCTGTGGCGGGCCGGCGACGGGCCAGGCCAGCGCCGCGCAGCTACGGGCGCGCATCGACACCGTCCGCCGCTGGGAGAAGTAGCGGCCCGCGTCCCGTCATCCACCCCGCGTCCCGTCATCCACCCCGCGTCCGCCGCCCGTCATCCACCCTGCTGCCCGTCTCGTTCCCCGCGTCCGGCGTCCCATGGTGTGACGAGTGGAAGATTGACAGCCTAAAAAGCCACAAATCGGACGCATGGTGCACGTCAACCTTCCACTCGTCATGGTGGGGCCCTTCCGCGATGCCCTGTGTTTGCGGGATGCCCTGTGTTCCACGGTCTGGCTACCTCACGGCGTGCGGGCCGAGCGGACAGCCTCGACCACATCCATGGGTCGGCTCCAGACGCCGTCCCAGGTAAAGCGCAGTATCCGAAAACCCGCTGTGACGAGGAGATTCTGTCGACGTCGGTCCCGGACGCCGTCGGACCATGCCTCGTGGTGAGTTCTGCCGTCCGCCTCGAGGAGGAGGCCGCGGTCCGGGAACGCGAGATCGACTCTGCCGATGATCTTTCCGTTGAGCGGCTGGACCTCGTACTGGCATACCGGAGCCGGTAGGCCGCAAAGGTGCAGGAGCAGGCGGAGCATCGTCTCCAGCGGGGACTCGGTCTTCGGCGAGACCAGTCCCAGCACCCGGCGGCCGTGGGCGACGCCTCGTCCCCGCGGAGCCTGCGCGAGGTCCATCGCGACCATGCCGAGCAGGTCCGGGTTGCGGTGGGAGCCCGCGTCCGCTACACCGACCGCGGCCAGAAGCGGCGCAGTACGCACCATGTCGGAAACGGTGCGCGTAGGTGTGGTTACGCGGATTCGTTCGACGGGGATGAAATCTGTCGAGGCGAGGCGCGCACGGCGGAACTCGATGCCGGGCGCCGCGGCCCGGCGGGCGGGCTCGAGCGTCACCGTCAACCGGGGGGATGGTGGGTCAGGGGGGAGCCCCAGCGTCCGAACCCAGGCGGGCGGAGTCGAAAGCAGCGGGAAACCCAGCAGGTCGGCGGCGGAGGAATGGCTGATCACGGCTGTCGGACCCCATCGCAGCATGGCGGCCCGCGCAAGTACCCGCGTCGGCGTGGGTTCTGCGTTCTCATGGGCATTCACCAGGTAGACGCCCCGCAGGACGCAGCGCCAGCGGCCCCGCCGGATCATCGCGTCGATCGTGGCTCCGGACATACCGCTCGCGGTCAGCTGCGCACGTGAGAGCAGACCATCCTGGTTAGCGGCGAGCCGATCGAGATCCGGGAGCACACAGAGAGGATCCCGAAATATCCGGACGAATGTGCCTTAGAGCGACCGGCAATAGGGGACGCGGCGTCGCGGGGCTGGGGCACGCATCTCGCCACGTTGTCGTCGGTCGACACCCAACACCAGGGTGCCTCCCTCCTCCGCCTCGCGATCTACGTGCCCCAGCCCCGCTCCTTCATCCACGCCCCTATTGCCGGGCGCTCTTATCCGCAGGAATCCGTCGGGCGAGGTGGGTTGTCACGGCGAGAAGATCCTTGTGTTACTGACGGTGCGGTCCTGACGAGTGGAAGGTTGACATCCCAGAGGGCCATAAATCGGACACAGGATGTACGTCTACCTTCCACTCGTGCCGGTCGCCCCAACGGGGTCTGGGTCAGGGGGTCTGGGTCAGGGTCACGGATGTGATCTGCGCCTTGCTGACGGGGGCACCATCGGTGCTGCCTCCCTCGATGCCGGGGGAGGTGAGGGCGTCGAGGATGCTGAGACCATCGGTGATCTTACCGACTATCGTGTAGTTGCTTCCCAGCGCCTGCACACCGGCGGCGTTCGGGTCCTTGTAGATGAGGAAGAACTGGCTGCCGTTGGTGTTCGCACCGGCGTTGGCCATGGCGATCACGCCGTGGGTGTACGTGGCGCCGTTGGTGTTCTCGTTGGCGTAGGCGAAGCCCGGTCCGCCCTGGCCGGTACCAGTCGGGTCACCGCACTGCAGCACGAAGATGTTCTCGGCGGTTTCACGATGGCAGGGGGTGCCGTCGAAGTACTTGGCATTGGCCATGGTGAGCAGGGCGTGGACGGTGCAGGGAGCCTTCGCCGCGTCCAGCGCTGCCTTGATCGTGCCCTTGTTCGTGGTGATGACCATCGTGGCGGGGGACTGGTCGACGGTGCCGGCCGCCGTGGGCAGGCTTACCGGCCGTGACGGATTCCGGCCGTCCGAGGTGTAGGTGCAGGGGCCGACCTTCGTCGACGCGGGCGCGGCGGACGCCGCGGATGATGGTGACCCGGATGGCACCGCAGATGCGGACGGGGTCGCCGATGCCGACGCTGAGACGGTGGCCTTGTCGTCGTTACCGGCGAACAGCAGCACCCCGGTGACCGTGCCGGTGAGTACTACCACGACGCCCGCGGCGATGACGGCGATCAAGCGCTGGCGGCGGCGTCGCTCAGCCGCGCGGCGTTCCGTCTGGCGGGTGATCCTCGCGGCGGCAAGCTCGCGCCGTCGCCGCGTCTTGGACGTCACCACCTGTCGGTCTCCTTGATTCCTTGGGGCCGCCGGCGCCGCGACAGTATCCATGATCGCGTCGCCCTCGGCTGGCTGGCCGTTCCGGGTACGGGCGGCTTCGTCCGGCTCCGGTGAGGGTCTGTTCATGGAGAGTACTAGGCCCGTCCGACGGATCTCCGATCGCGCGGATCGATGCCCACCGGGCAGGCCAGGGAGGCCGATGGGGTGCCGACGGTGATCCGTTGTGTTAACCGGATGTTCACGATTTTCTGCTGTGTGAGACTCCTCTCCTTCGCTCGTATGAAACCTATTCTGTGGATGGTCCCCAAGGGGTTCGTCCACGAGGAGTGCCGTGTCGGAGATTATCTTGACCTTGGTGGCGGAAGCGCTCAGCGCCGCCGTGTTCGCACTCGTAGCCTCGCTGTTCCGACGGTGGCGGGCATCGGCTACCCACGCGGCCTGATGGACACGCGGCCTGATGGACACGGTGTCTGACCGGCGCGCTGTCTGACCGGGCACGGTGTACTGAGCGACCCCTGCGTCGCCACCGCCCACCGCCCACTGCGAGCTGAAGACCGGCCACATGCCGGTCCTTGTATTGATGATCATATAATCGTTGCGGCGAGTACCACTCTCCTTGATCCACGCATCTACTGCCGGTCGCTCTTAGTTAGGCTTCGGCGGGCGCGTCCGGTGAAGTCTGGGCCTCTCGTCGCATCTCGGGCCCTCCGCGGGTGGGAGCCTCTCGACGCCCCTGCGACGCCGATTCGCCGCCACGGCTGTGCTGGGCTACATAGGTGCCCACGCCGATCGCCGCTGCGATCGGCCACTCAACGACCTCCGCCACGGCAAGCGCACCCAGGCCGAGGTAGAAGGCGGTCTGGGCTGGTGATGGCAGCCTGACTGGACCCACCTTCATGCTCGTACCCGGAGCGCGGGGCACCTCAAGGCGGGCCGTCGCGAACGGTGTCCGCAGCGTCGCCGTGTGCGGGCGTCCCGCTTCGCGTTGCTCTGCGTCGCGGGCGTGGCCGTTGTCGACATTTTGATCGTCACGCTCCTCCCTGGCAGCCGCGGCGGTGGTGCCGTTGTCCCGTGCCGTGTCCTGTGACTGGCCGTCTGTCCTGCTAGGCATCGGACCTCCTTTCCGTTATGTGTTCATCCTCCCGCAGGGGAACCACAGGTAAACGGGAGATCTCAAAATCGAAACCTCCATCTTTCTTTGAGGCAAATTTTTTACTTTCCGTCAAGTTTGCATCACTTTTTGAATCAATCTTTTGCTCGCGATTGAGCCCCGGAGGCGCCGGCGTGCCTGGACCGGGTGTTTAACGCCCGCGTCGGGGTATCGGGCCAGCTACACGCACCGGCCGGGCGGTGGCCGGTCAGGACGGTGGCCGGTCGGACGGTCGGAGCCGCTTGGTCCTGGTGGCGTGGCGGTGGAGGCTGCCGCCTGACGTGCTGACCTCTGGTGACCGTAAAGAATCTTACGGTGATGATGGGAGGGTGCAGATGCCCCTGTCAGAGGTTTGGCACCTGCTGTCCGGCATGGGGCTTGCATCGGTGGCGAGACCGTTTCTGGATCGGATGGAGCCCGCGGTTGCTCCCTCACCCGACGATCGGATTGCTCGGTCCCGGGCAAGCGTCAAGGTGCACGGTAAAGGTATCTGGGGTCCGTCGGGCGAGGCGCGGCGCAGGCTCCTGGAGCAGGAGCTCCAGCGCTGCCCAGGGGTCCTGTGGGCCCGGGTCAACGCACCGCTGGGACGGGTTCTGCTCGCGTTGTCCGATCCCTATCCGACCCAACGCGAGTTGACGGCGGTAGTCGAACGGGTGGAGCGCCTTGACGCCAGTGGTGCTGACGCCAGTGGGCCTGACGGCAGTGGTGCTGACGCCGGTGATACTGCGGGGGGCGGTGGCGGTGAGGCGCTGGTCGGGGCGGGCGGCCACCGTAGCCCGAGGCTGTCCGATCAGCCGGATTCACCGGATTCACCGGCTCCCGTGGTGCGGGCGGCTACCGCGCTGGTCGCAGACGGGGTTGCCTTCGGGGTGGCGTCGGCGGGTCGGGTCGCCCGCTGGCTGCCATTGCCGATCGAGCTCGCCTCGCTCGTCACGGTCGTCGACACCCAGCCGCGACTACGCGGGATCCTGGAGAGGGCGATCGGCCTGGAGCGGGCGGACATCGTCCTGGCGGTGGCCACCGCAACCGCGATGGGGCTGTCGCACGGGGACGTCGCCATCGGTGTCGATGCGGTGCTTCGAGCCGAAGCCCTCGCGGCCGCCTGCGCCCGACGCAGTGCCTTCATCGCAGCCGGCGACGATCTGCTCGGCGATCCGGACCGTGCGGCAGCCGAGGCGGTGGTCGGCGAGCGGCCTCGACCGCTGCCGCGCGGGCCGCTGGAGCGGTACGCCGACGCCGCCGGGATCGGCGCGCTGGGGGCATTCGGGGCCACCGCGGCCGTCACCGGCGACGCGCGCCGTGCCGCTGTGGCCGGGTTAGCCCTGCTACCGCGTCCCGTACGGTTCGGCCGGGAGGGATTTTCCCACCATCTCATGTGGGTGCTGGCGCGCCGCGGTGTCCACGTGATGCGTCCCGAGGCCCTGCGGCGGCTCGACCGGGTAGACACCATCGTGATTGATCACGACATCCTGGTGAGCCCCATGCTCGCAGTTGGCGAGGTCATCCCGGTGGACGGCGCGGACCCGAGCGAGGTCGCAGTCCAAGCCTATGCGCTGTTTCAGCCGACCGATCCGGCCGCACTGGTCACCCGGGACGGTTGGACGCTCGCCCCGCTGGACCCGCTGGACCCGCTGGACCCGCTGGACCCGCTGGACCCGCTGGACCCGCTGGACCCGCTGGACCCGCTGGCTCCGTACGGCTGCTCGGGTATCCAGGACAAGCAGCGGTTGGAAACCGCGGGGGCTGTGAGGATCCTCGGCCTCACACAGGGTGGCAGACCGATGGCGGTCGTCTGGGCGATTCCCGAGCGGGCGCCGGCGAGCGAGGCGCTGTTGGCGTCCTGTCGTCGCAGCGGACTCGCGGTGCGCGTGGCCCAGGGCGACCGGGGTCCGGCCGACGGTCTCGGGTTCCCGGTGGTCCCGGGCGGGCGGCGGCTGGTGGCGGTCATCGCCGATCTACAGGCGGAGCGCGGCGGTGTTCTTGTTGTCTCGCACCGGCGTGCCGCGGTGGCCGGCGCCGACGTCGGTGTCGGGGTCGGGGTCGACGACCATGACGGCTCCCCGGCCTGGGGTGCGGACGTCCTGGTCGGCGGGGATCTCTCGGCCGCGGCGATGATGGTGGAGGCTGTCGCCGCCGCCACGGTGAGCCGGCAAGCGGTGCGGCTCGCCCAGATCGGGTCCGGCGCGGGTGCGCTGGTAGCGGTGACCGGCATCGGCCCCCACCTGGTGACCCGCTCGACGCTGATGGTGCACGGGGCGACCGCGCTGTCGCTCGGCAACGGGATCCGGGTTGCACGTGATCTCGCTAGGCGTCCGCCGCCGCCGGCCAGCCCCCGTACGCCATGGCACGTGCTGCCGGCGCGACGTGTCCTGGAGCAGCTGGACAGCACCCCCAATGGGCTCTCGCGCGCTGACGCGCTGGCGCGGCGCTCGGAGGTGGCCGGCGTGGGCGCGGTCGCGCCGGATCTGGTCGGAGCCTTCGTCCGGGAGTTCTCCAACCCGCTGACGCCGATTCTCCTCGGTGGGGCGGCCCTGTCGGCTGCCACCGGATCGGTGCTGGATGCGGCTCTGGTGGTCAGTGTCGCGGTCGTGTCCGCGCTCATGGGTGCGGTCCAGCAGCGGCGGGCCGACGCCGCTCTTGCCCGCCTGTTCGCCCAGTCCGCGGTCCGCGCACGGGTGCGTCGCGACCGCCGGGATGTCGACGTCACCGCACAGGAGATCGTTTCCGGCGACGTGATCTCGATCGGGCCAGGGGACGTCGTTCCCGCCGACGGCCGCCTGCTGGCAGCGACAGATCTTGAGGTTGACGAGTCCTCGCTGACCGGTGAATCCCTTCCCGTTGCGAAGTCCCCACGTCCGGTCGCAGTCAGTCACGTGGCCGCCAGGGCGTCCATGGTGTACGAGGGGACCACGGTGGCCGCCGGTCACGGCAGAGCTGTGGTCGTGGCGACGGGTCCGGCCACCGAGGCGGGCCGGAGCATGGCCGTGGCGACGGGTCCGGCCAGGGCCGTCGGGGTCGAAGCGCGGCTCTCCGCGATCACCGAGTTCACCGTGCCGGTGGTGATCGGCGCGGCCGGGACGCTGCTCGCGTCCGGACTCATCCGTGGCCGGCCCGTTCGAAACACGCTGAGCGCGGGCGTGGCGCTGGCTGTTGCCGCCGTGCCTGAGGGCCTGCCGTTCCTCGCCACTGCGGCCCAGCTTTCCGCCGCCCGGCGGTTGTCCGGCCGCGGGGCACTGGTACGAAACCCGCGGACCATCGAGACTCTCGGCCGGGTGGACGTGCTTTGTTTCGACAAGACCGGCACGCTCACCAGAGGCAGGATTCGCCTGGGGGCCGTGTCGGACGGCGCCCGGACCGCCGCCGTCATGGACCTTGATGCCCGGCAACGCCAGGTCGTGGCCGCCGGACTGCGCGCCACCCCGGCCGATGCCGCCACGCATGCCAAGCTGCCCCACCCCACCGACCGGGCGGTGGCCAAGGGAGCGGCTGCCGCCGGCGTTGGGTGCGACCACGGCCTGGCGTCGTGGACGGCGGTGGCGTCGCTGCCTTTCGAACCGGGCCGCAGCTATCACGCCTGCCTCGGGCGGGCGGGTGACGGTGCGCTCCTCAGCGTCAAGGGTGCGCCCGAAGCGATTGTCCCGCGTTGCCTCCGGTGGCGCACCGTGCACGGCACCATCCCCCTGGACCGGGCCAGCCGTGCACGGTTGAACCGTGAACACAATGCGCTCGGTCGAGGTGGCTATCGGGTGCTGGCGGTCGCTGAACGGCGGATGCCGGTGGCGGCCCGGGAACTGGCCGACAGCGACCTCGACGGGCTGACCTTTCTCGGCTTCCTGGGGCTGTCCGACCCGGTCCGGGCCGGCGCCGGGCCGTCGCTCGTCCAGCTGAGCGACGCGGGCGTCCGGACCATGATGATTACTGGTGATCATCCGACCACCGCGGAGACGATCGCCACCGAACTGGGAGTACTCGACAGCGGCCGGGTGGTGACCGGTACGGAGATCGATGCCCTGGACGACGACGCGCTCGACGCGTTGCTGCCCGAGGTGTCGGTGGTGGCCCGCGGTACCCCGGCGCACAAGGTGCGCGTTGTCGAGTCCTATCAGCGGCTGGGCAAGGTGGTCGCGATGACCGGCGACGGGGCCAACGACGCCCCCGCCATCCGGCTCGCGGACGTCGGGATCGCTCTGGGCAAACGCGGCACCCCGGCAGCTCGGGCCGCCGCCGACGTGGTCGTCACCGATGACAGGCTCGAGACGATCCTGGATGTTCTGGTCGAAGGCCGGGCGATGTGGGCCTCGGTCCGCCAGGCGTTGGGTATTTTCGTGGGGGGTAACCTGGGTGAGATCGCCTTCACCCTGCTCGGGTCGGTGGCCACGGGGGCATCGCCGTTGTCGGCCCGGCAGTTGTTGCTGGTCAACCTCCTCACCGATCTCGCGCCGGGGCTCGCCGTGGCGCTGCGCCAACCCGACCCCGACAAGGCGGGTCAGTTTCTCGGCGAGGGCCCGGAGCAGTCGCTCGGCCGCGCACTCGCCCGGGAAGTGGCGGTGCGCGCCGTCGCCACCACGGCCGCCGCATCCGGTGGATGGCTTGTCGCCCGTTTCACCGGCCGTCGCCGCCACGCCGACACCGTGGGGCTTGCTGCTCTGATCGGCGCGCAGCTCGGTCAGACGGTCCTGGTTGGGGGCCGGGGCAGGTCGGTGCTGCTGAGCAGCCTCGGATCCGCGGCCGTGTTGGTTGCGGTCGTACAGACACCCGGGCTCAGCCACTTCTTCGGTTGCACCCCGCTCGGTCCGGCCGGCTGGACGATCGTGGCCGGCTCCTGTGCGGGTGGAACGCTGCTGTCCAGGGCGCTGGAGCCGGTTGCGGCCCGGGTCGTCCCGGACACCGTGGCCCTGCTCCCGGCCTGGCTCCCGGCCTGGCTCCACCCGGGTCAGTGGCGGCGTGCGGAGGACTGATCCCGCGCCGCCGCAGGCCCGGGTGAAGCCGGAAGCCGGTCGCCCCTGTTGCCGGTCGGCCCCTGTTGCCGGTCGGCCCCTGTTGCCGGGCGCTCTTATGCCTGGACGGGCCGGTTGCCTGTCATGTCGGCCCCGGGCGCCGCCTTCGCGACCAGGTCCGGGATCACCTCGGACAGCTCTCCCGGCGACCAGCGACCCTGTCGGTCGACGCCCGGACCGTTGACCCAGCCCTCGACAACGGTGATGGTGCCGCCGAACACGGAGAACACCCGGCCGGTGATGTCCTTCGAAGCGGTGCTCCCCAACCACACCACGGTCGGGGAGATGTTCTCCGGCGCCAGCGGGTCGGCGGCACCGGCGGAATCCTTGATTGCCTGGACGGAGGCCAGGTCCTCGGTCAACCGGGTCAGCGCGGTCGGCGAGATCGCGTTGACGGTGATCCCATAACGAGCGAGCTCCTGCGCGGTGATCACGGTGAAAGCCGCGATACCCGCCTTGGCCGCGCCGTAGTTGGACTGTCCGACATTGCCGAACAGCCCGGACGGTGAGGTCGTGTTGATGATTCGAGCGTCGTTGGGCTGACCCGCCTTGGCCCGATCGCGCCAGTAGGCGGCGGCGTGGTGGGTCGGTCCGAAGGTGCCCTTGAGGTGCACCTTGATGACCGCGTCCCACTCGGCTTCGGTCATGTTCGCGAGCATCCGGTCGCGCAGGATGCCGGCGTTGTTCACCACCACATCCAGGCCGCCGAAGGCGTCGATGGCTTGGTCGATGAGGTTCTTGCTGCCGTCCCAGCTGGAGATGTCGTCGGTGTTGGCGACGGCCTCCCCGCCCGCGGCTTTGATCTCGTCGACGACGGCCTGGGCGGGGCCGGTCGAGGCCCCCGAGCCGTCGCGGCTGCCGCCGAGGTCGTTGACGACGACCTTGGCGCCCTCCTGGGCGAACAGTTTCGCGTGTTCGCGGCCGATGCCGTTGCCAGCCCCGGTGACGACGACGATGCGTCCCTCGCAGATCCCGGTCATGCCCGTACTCCCGCTGTCACGATCTATCTCCTATGTCTGCTGGTGCCGTTGTTCCACATGATGGCTGTGGGGGTGTTGTACGCGCCGTTCGGCTTCGGCGCGCTGTTCGCCTTCGACCCGTTGTCTGACCGCAACCTGCCGGTTGGCGAGGGTGCCGGCCGGGGTGGATCGGGGGTCCCGATGCATCCTCACGCGCGGTGGGGTCCGCAAGCCACCGAAGCGCCCGAGTGCCTGCCAGGCCCGGCCGCCCGTCACCGCAATCCGACGGTGGGCCGGGCCTACGCGACGGCGAAGGTCGCCGAGCCCTTGATGTGGACACCACCGGTCTGGCGGGTCGCGGTGAGTTCGACGTCGACCAGGCGTCGTCCGTCCTTCTCGCGTCGGCCGACGACGCTGCCCGAGTAGGTCAGCACGTCATCGGGCCACGCCTGTTCCCGGAACTGCACCTGGAACCGGCGGATGTTCGCCGCGCCCAACCAGTCGGTGGCATAGGTTGCCAGGATGCCGGCCTGCAGCATCCCGACCGCGAAAACGGTCGGGAAACCGGCGGCCCGCGCGAACTGTTCGTCATGATGGATCGGGTTCATGTCGCCGGACGCGCCCTGGTAACGGACGAAATCCGTGCGGGTGAGCGGCGTGTCGGTGAACGGAGCCGCGGCCACGCCGAGCTGGAGGTCCGCCCAGCTCGTGGGATTCACCGCGGTGGTCGCCGTTGTCACAGTCGTCGCCGTGGTCACGGTGGTTGTCATGACGTGGCGGACCCTTCCGTCGGTGTCTGGCCGGTGACGATGGCGGTGCTCTTCGCCTCGGCGACGAGCCGGCCTTCGGGTGTGCGGAATTCGGTGAGGAGTTCGACGAACCGCATGCTTCCGCCGCGCCTGCCCTGCTTTTCGTAGCTGGCGCCGATGCGGGTCTGGCCGACGAGGCGGGTGCCGGCGCGCGGCGGTTCACCGTGGAAGACGAACTCCTGCTCGCCGTGCAGGAGCCGGGCCATGTCGCCGAGCTCCTCCATCGGTGGGGTGTTCTCGGGCCCCGTCCAGAAGGCGGCGGAGGCAAGGAACGTCGCCGGTGACACCGGTACGTCAGTGGTGAGGTAGTCAGGGTTGGACGACTTGGTGGCGTGGGCGAACTCGCGGATCTTGCCGAGTTCGACCTCCATCGTGAACGGGGCTCCGGGCATGGGCCGCTCCTTATCGACTGGCGATTATGCGTTCACGACGTTGTCATCTCTGCGCCCAAGATGCACCATGATCGATTTTGGTGGCGATCCGCAAGCCGTCGGTCCCGGCGTCAACCGTGGAGTCGACGGCCACCGGGCCGCGGGAAGTGCGGAGGGAAGGGGCGCGGGACGGAGTACGGGACGGGTCGCCCGCGGGGTCGCCCGCGGGGCTGACAGCGGGGTCGCTCGAGGGGCTGACGGCGGGGCTGGTAGCAGGGCCATCGCCGATTGCGCGCAGATTTTTGCCAAATGTTTGTTGCCTGTTGCTATATTGTTGAAGAGTTGATTTTTTGCCGTTGAGCGGATGATCTGTTGGTTGGACCCGGGTAAGAATTGTGACCGTTTCGTCATGGCGCGAACGAACCGATCCCCTGTGCAGGCGGCCTTCGTCGACCTACGCTCGATCCGATGGCGCAGTTCTTGGACCGTGACAGCCCCACGGTGGGACGGCATCGATCACCCTGGGGGCGATCGGGCCGGATCCTTCCTGTCCGGTGGGGGCGTATCGCCGCCGTGACCATGGCCCTTGTGATGGTCATGGGGATGGGGGCGTGGCTCCGCTTCCGGCCTACCGGGGCGCAGGCGGCAGCGGTAGGCGCACCCGCGGCCACTGCGGCCACTGCGGCAGACGGTGGTGTCGCCGAGGTCACGACCACGCCTGGCGCACCCGGCGCACCTGTGGCGACTGCCGGTACGGCTCGCGGCGTCGAGACCGGGGTCGCCGTTGGTGGCGCTCCCGGCACCACCGGGCGACTTCCGACGTCGGGTCCGGCACTGGCCGCCGACGGGAGCGGCCGGGCCGCCTCACCCGCGGCAACCGTGGCGTCGGCCGCGAGCATCGTGTTCTCGCCCGCCATGCTCGACCTTGGCTCGGTGAACTCCTCGGCGACCGTGGAACTGCGTAATACCGGCTCTGTCACCGCCGACTACCAGTTCGCGGCGACCCCGGCCTGGCTCGCCGTCGGCCCGTCAGCCGGCACGGTCGCCGCCGGCGGCCGTAAGGCGGTCCTGTTCTCCCTCGACCGCACCGCCGCGCCGGCCGGTCTGGTCGACATCTCGGTCGCGGTCGTCGTCCACAGCGGCTCAACGCAGCCCGCAGGCACCGGTGCGGTCCGGGTGACCGCGGTGGTGTCCGGCCCGCCCGTCATCAATGCGGTGACGGCGGCCCCGTCGATCGTCTACCCGCTGGGATGCGCACCCGCGTCCGGGCCGACCCTGTCGATGGTGTCGGTGCGCGCGACCGACGCGACCGGTGTCTTCGGCGTGCAACTGGTTGCCCGGCTGCCCGATGGCAGGACGACGACCACCGCGCTCAACCTCGACAGCGCGACCGGGCAGCAGTCCGACTGGTCGGGTCCGGTCGGGCCGTCGAACACCGCCGGTCGGTTGTCGTTCACCGTGACCGTCACCGATCTCAACGGTCTGCGTACCGAGTCCGCCGGTTCACTGGATGTGAGCGACTGTCCCGCCCCGACCGGGTGAGGGCTACCGGACGCTCTGTGGGAACGATGTGAATCTGGTGTTGTGGCAGGAGCATCAGATTCACATCGTTAAGGTCGCCCGGCAGTAGAGGAGCGGATCAAGGAGCGGGGCTGGGGTGCGTCCCAGCCGCGCGACGCCGCGTCCCTGTTGCCGGTTGCCGGTTGCCGGTTGCTCTTAAGATCCCGGACGCGGATCGTGGCCCATGCGCCACCGCAGGCGTGAGCGAGGCGTTAGGCTTGAGGCATGGCATCGGTGTCGCTGTCCAAGGGCGGCAATGTGTCGCTCAGCAAGGTCGCTCCGAACCTCACGGCGGTGACTGTCGGCCTCGGCTGGCAGGTGCGCCAGACCTCCGGTGCGGACTACGACCTTGACGCGAGCGCGATCGTCGTCAACGACTGGGGCAAGGTTCTGTCCGACCAGTACTTCGTCTTCTTCAACAACCTGGTGAGCCCTGACGGAGCCGTGAAGCACCTGGGCGACAACCTCGTCGGCGGCGGTGGGGGAGATGACGAGCAGATCACCGTCGAGCTGTTCGCGCTCACCCCACAGGCATCCAAGGTCGTTTTTGCAGTATCGATCTACGATGCGGAGGCGCGTCGGCAGACCTTCGGCCAGGTCCGGGAGGCGTTCATCCGGGTGCTCGACTCGACGGCCGGCACGGAGATCGCCCGCTATGACCTCACCGAGGACGCGTCGACCGAGACGGCGATGATCTTCGGGGAGCTCTACCGGCACGCCAACGAGTGGAAGTTCCGCGCGGTCGGCCAGGGTTACGCCTCCGGCCTGCGGGGGATCGCCCTCGACTTCGGGGTCAACGTCTCCTGACGTATCGGCCATCGCTTCGTGTGTGGCAGGGCATGGAGGCCTATTTTGGATCTTTTGCTCGATCGCGAACCGGCGGGCTGAGCAGAAGATCCAAAACGGGCTCTGAGGAAATTAGCAGCGTAGCCGAGGCTCGAGGCCGGATAGGTCGGAAAAGCGGTCCTGATACGTTGTCTGGAGGTGTTGCAGCAACCGGTCGACGTCCTCGATGTTCGACGCCAGGCCGAGCGACACCCGGATCGAGCCGGCACTGGGAAGCTTAAGCATGTCCAGGTAGTCGTCCAAGGACCGGACGCTGTGTCGCATAGAACCGGTGACGGCTGCCTTGGTGATGTGGAACGCGCCCTCTCCGACCCCAGGATTGCAGAAACAGCCGGTGCGCAGCGAGATGCCGGCAGCCGAGGCGTCTCGGGCCACCGCACGCTCGTCCACGACGTTGCCATCCGGATCCAGCAGGTTGAAGGCGATTGTTCCGCCCCGGTCGCGGGATTCGGTCGGCCCGTATATCCGTACCATCGGCGCGCCACTACTATGACATAGTGCAACAAGCCGGTCGAGCAGCCAGCCGGTGAGGCAGGCGACCCTGGTATGGATCAGGTCGATTCCGATGTTGTTGATCCAGGACAGGCCGATCTCGATGTCCGGGATGGCGAGAAAGTTGAGGGTGCCGTCCTCGAACGCGCTCTCGTCCTCGGTCAGTGTGTGCCAGCCGCCCTGCACGCTGACAGCCTGAATCGTCCCACCGGAAAACCACGGTCTCCGTAACCGCACCAACGCATCCCGCCGGGCGATGAGGCATCCCACGCCGGTCGGGAAGCCGAAGACCTTGTACCAGCTCACCGGTATGAAATCGGGGTGGACCGCGGACAGGTCAAGCCGATTGGTCGCAACATAGGCGGCTACATCGAGCAATACATCGTAGCCATACTCGTGGGCGGTGTCCACCCAGTGTAACGGATGTTGGACTCCGGTGAAGTTGCTCTGCGCGGGAAATGCGAACAGCCCACGGTCGTGCGTCGAGTGGCTGCCGGGGTCCCGCCAAAGGGCACCCTGGCCACCTGCCTCGGCCCAGGACCGGCCTATTCGGCGTTGTGCCGCCCGACGGCGCGGGTGGCCCGCCCACGGAACGGATCCGCTGACCACCATTCGTAGGGCCGCTTCGGTAACCCCCGGCCTCGGCTGCGCCAGTGCGGCCCGAACCGACGCGTCGTCGATCCGAAGATCGGGTGCGGTGACCGGAACGTACTGCGTCACCGCGCCCCGCATGTTCGCGAACTCCCGGATACCGTTGACCGAATTGTGGTTATCGTAGGTCAGGACGAACCGGGTCCGCGCGCCGAACCGATATGATTCGGCTACGAGTCGGCATGCTCCGGTTGCGTTCGGCGTGAAGATCGCAACGTATTCGTCCGGCGAGGCGTTGAAGTACTCCAGCACGGCCCGCCGGGTCTGCTCCACCAGTTCCGTGGTCGCCTTCGACGCCGGGCTGTCCGAATGGGGGTTGCCGAAACAGCGGTTGTGCAGGCGGGCGGTATGCGCGCGCAGTTGCGCGTCGGCGCATACTCCTGCGCCGGTGTAGTCCAGGTAGATTCCGCCGTCCGCATCAAGATGGCTGTACTCGACGGCCCGCAGTTCGTCTAGTCGGGTAGTGGTGGCGTAGTGGGGGTAGGCGGCGAGGAAGGCGGACAGCGACGGGTCGATGTCCGCGCCCGACTGGCCGGCCTGGGCTGGGTCGAGCGGTGCCGTAGTCATGCGGACCGGACCGGGCGTACGCTGAAGCGGGCGTTCAGCACGAGGTAAGTTGCCGCCAGTAACATGGTCGTGAAGCCGCTGAGAATCGCCCAGTCCAGCCAGGCGGCGTGGGTGAATGTCGTGCCGTAGGACGCCAGCAGCGGTGGGCCGAGCGGTGAACCGCCGTGGGCCCACAGGCGTTCCAGCCCGACGCTGTGTCCGAACCCCTCGAATGCCCACCGGTTGGACATGGCGTAGCTGATCGCCTTACCGGCCGGGGCCATCGCGGGGATCGGCAGTATCGCACCGGAGAACAGCACTTGCGGGAAACACAGCATCGGCAGGGCGACGGTGGCCTGTGCCGGGTTGAACACGGCCGCCGAGGTCAGCAGGCCCAGACAGAGCGCGGCGGTCGATGCCAGCAGCAATGTCACCAGCAAGGTTGCGGCCTGCGCCACGCCGAGGGCGGGCAGCCGGTCCAGCGCCCGCAGCAGGCCTATGGTGATCGTGTCGACGGCGACCAGCAGGGGTAGCAGGACGGCGAGCTTCGACAGCACATACGGACCGAGCCGAACGCCGACGAGCCGTTCCCGCCGCAGGATCGCCAACTCCCCACAGATCTGCGGCAGCCCGTAGGTGACACCGAAGAAGAAGCCGCCGAAAGTCACCCAGAAGGCCGTCATCATCGTGGCGCCGGGATCGGGGTTCCCGGCGGTGAAGGCATGCGGCCGGAACAACACGACGAACATCAGTAGGATCATCACCGGCGAGCCGAGCAGGATGGCCAGCGTGAGCCGGTCCCGGGCGAGAATCTCGACGTTGCGTCGGGTCAGTAGGTGCCACTGGCGAACCGCACCTGGCGGTTGTCCCGCGGAGCCACTGGAAGGTTTGTCTGTCCCACCGGCCGAGAATGACTGTGGCGTCGGGGAACTCGGCACATGTTCCTGGTCGCGGGCAAACCGTCGGCCCCAGGTTTGCGGAGTGTCCTCATAGGCAAGCCGGCCGTAGACCTCCTCGATCGTGGCCGTCCCGAAGTAGTGGCACGCCCGGTCTACCGGCCCGGCAAAAGCCAGATTGCCGTCCTGGGCCATGAAGACGACTGAATCGCACACACGCAGGTCGGAGACGTTGTGGGTGGCCAGCACGACCGTGGTACCGCCGTCTGCCAACCGTTGCAGCAGCCGCATCAGGTCGGCTGCGGTCGCCGGATCCAGCCCGGATGTCGGCTCGTCGAGAAAGAACACCCGGGGTCTGGTCAGCAGCTCGACTGCGACGCAGGCACGCTTGCGCTCACCGCCGGACAGCGAGCGGACCTCGGCGCTGGCCAGCTGGGCAAGACCGAGCTCGCCCAGGACATGTCGTACGGCGTCCGTGAGATGGCGCGGTGAGGAGTCCGCGGGCAGCCGCAATCGGGCGGCGTGCCAGAGCGTCCGCTCGAGCGAAAGCGTTCGGTGAATGATGTCATCCTGCGGTACGTAGCCCAGGGACGACCGGAACAGCGCCGGATTCGTGTGCCGGTCGACGCCGTCATATCGGACCACGCCTTCAACCGGTGCGCGTAGTCCCGCCATCGTCTCCAGCAGTATGGTCTTCCCGGCGCCGCTCGGACCGACGATGGCGACCAGCTCACCCGGTGCGACCCGGAAGGTAACGTCCCGCAGCGTCTGCCGTCCGGGTCGCCGGCCCAACCGTTGGCCAACCCCGGCGACGTCAACGCTGAGCCCGGGACGTCGGACCCCACTCGTCACGCTGGCCGCGGTCACCTGATCCAGCGTGGTGAGCGGCACGTCCACACCCGTGCGGCAGTGAGCGTGCAGGCGGTGCAGCCGTGTCGGCGCGGTTCATCGGGTGCTGCATTGCCCGGTTCGCCGGTGGCGGCGTCATCCGGTCGCGGTGCCGCGAGGCCGATCACATTGCCGGGGACGTCCCAGCGGCCGGAGACGAGAATGAACAGGTGGCGGACGGGGTCACCCGCGCGGCACACCGTCGCGTCGGCGGGGAGATCGAGCGGGCGCATCGCATCGGCCAGATCGCGCAGCGCCGCCTGGGACAGTCCGCGAAGTATTCGTACTTCGCGGAGCGATCTTAATCGTGTGCCCAGCTCACGCCAGGCATCGTCGGTGCCATCGGGCGGCAGGCCGGGGCTGCCTTCGCCGGTCGATAGCTGAAGATCGGTTGCGTCCATCTGGCGCTCACCTCGCTAGGAACCCTCGGTTGATCTTATTGCATGATAACTTCACAAGAAGAACATAAGCTATAAAATTTAATATATCTACCTTATCTCCTAAATAGGATAGAGTATGACTTACTTGCGGGCTATTTTCTGGATCATCGCCTGCATCGGCCAACATCCATCAGGCACGCCCTAGGCCCAATGCCGGGCGCGATCGTCGTCGGCTATGAAGCGCGACGGCCAGATTCGCTTCGCTGAGCAACGACCATGATGCGGATGGTAAGGGTATTGGCATCCACCTGGTAGAGGATCCGCCAAGCCGGGCCGGTCGCCTCCCACATGGTGGACCGCGCCTGGGATAGGGGAGTTCCAGCCTTCCGCGGGTCGTTGCGCAGCGGGCCGTTGAGGAAGCGGCGGATCTCGCCGGCCGTTTTGTCCGGTAGTCGTTGCAGGTCGCGCTCGGCCGACGCTGAGACGGTTACCTCATGTCGGGTGCTCATGCTGTTCCGCCGCCTGTGGGCGCCCCGGGTGGGAAGGTCTGCATCGGGCAAATCCGGTTGTTCACATTGTGATCGTAGAAGTCTTTGTTGTCAGCTGTCGGAAGTTCCGGTGGCCAGTTGGGCGCCTCTCCGGCTCCGGGGCTCCTCGGCCGATTGGCGGCGGGCGGCGCGCACACGGGTGATCTGTTGCCAGCCGAACGCCGCAGCCGGGGGGAACAGCACCAGCGTGGGCAGCATGTACCGGTAGTCGAAGCACACGGTTGCCGATGGGACGACGAGCAGGGCTGTTCCCGCGGCCACCAGCAGTGCACAGTCGGCTCGGATCCGCCGCTGTTCGTCGTGCTCTGCGCGCGACGAACGTCGGGGCGCCTTGCGGAACACCGCGGCGACACCGAGGGCCACCATCGCGCCCAACGCCGGCCCGGGGGTGTAGCCATGGCGCTGGTAGACCCGCAGAACCGCGGCCGGCGTCGGGGACACGGCACGGGTGACCAGCTCACCGTCGAAGGTCGCGAGGGGCGCGTTGATGTTCCAGTACAAGGGCACCGGGTAGGCGGGGAACCCCCAGGTGCCGACGGGCCAGTCACGCCGACCCACCCACCGCCCGGGCGCGAAGTAGTGGGCCACTTCGCCGGTCACCATCCGCGTGTAGTCCGCCGGTTGGTGTTCGATCACCTGATGGGCGAAGTCGGTCATCGCGGCCTTTTTCGCGGCGTCGGGGAGAGCGACGGTGAAGCGCGGGCTGTTGCGGTTCCACACGTAGTAGTTCGGGCCGGGTCGCTCGCTCGGCGGGTGCGCAGAACACAGCTGCCGTGCCGCCGGGGTGAGGTCGAGACGTGCGCAGTCGGCAATCGGCGCGACCCGGCCGTAGAGCCAGTAGGCGTCACCGCCGCTCAGGGCATAGGAGCCGTGCGCCGAATGGAACCAGAACGCATACCCGAGCAGCGGTGCGGCCAGGGTCCCGGCGAACGCGACGGACCGCGACCACCCGAACCGTCGGGCTATGAGGTAGGCCAGCGCCAGGACCCCGAGGACGACACCCACCGTGCGGACGAGCGCGGCGAGCGCCAGCGCGCCGCCGGCGAGCCCGCAGGCCCACAGCGGCGGTTCCCGATCCCACAACAGGGCGACGAGCCCGGCGACGAGCAGCGCGTCGAACAGCGTTTCCGCCATGACGAAATGCTCGATGTTCACCTGATAGGCGTCGAGGAGAACCGGTGCTGCCGCCAGCGCCGCGATCGTGGGCGCGACGCCGCGGTGCGTCAGAAGTGCATAGACGGCAAGCCCGAGCCCCAGACCAAGAGCGTGTTGGACGGCGGGCACCACCCACAGCTCGCCGGTAACGGACAATGCGTGCAGCACCACCGGATAGCCCGCGGGCCGCACCGTGTCCGGGCTGAGGTACCGGGCCAGCTGGAGGTAGGCGTAGGAGTCGCCGGCGAACTCGAATGCAGGGCGGTAGGCGGCCATCGCCAGCACCCGCAATGCGCTGGCCAGGACAATCAGAACGATTATCAGCCGGTGCCGACGCAGGCGGGCCGGGCGTATCAGGCTCGTCGACCGTAGCCGGTTCATCGCCATCTGTATGGGTCGGTCGGCAGCGATGGGGTTGACGGTCGGTACCTCAGCATCTTCATCGACATGAACCGCTCTGTACGGACCCGGCCGGGTCTCCCGTGAGGCCGGCGGGCAACGGGCCGGGTACCGGGCTGCAATGGGTCCAGGAAAAGGTATCGAAGGTGCTTTCCCGTCATCGGGTGGGATCAATATATTCGGTGTCTGTCACCGGGTGGTTCCACCGTGTTGGTCGACGGTAGTAGTGGTCGCAACCAAGAAGCGGCCGGCTACGAAGCGCGTCGAGCCGTGGCTGCGGCGCTCTAAACCGTGCCCGGACCGCAACCGCGTCCACATGCGAACTGTGTCCAGGGCCCTTCCGGTGGGCATTGATCCGCGCGATCGAAGATCCATCGCATAGGCCCTAGATGGGAACCATGTCTACTGCGAAGGAGGGTAGGTCGATGTGACGTCCGTTACCTGGGGGCGTAATCTTCTGTGACTGTGCGAGCAACAACGGTTTCTGGAGATCCATCGACAAGGACGTCGGCGAGTTCACAGGTACCCACCGCGTCTTCGCTACCCGGCCTGGCGGGCTGTCCTCACTCCCCGCCCTGCCCACCCGCCGCCGGTCCCGACCGGGATGCGGCGCGGGTGACGATCCGGCACTGCGACCAGGGATGGAGCCTGCTGTGCAACGGTGTGATCTTGTTTGACGACACTGGTGAGATTTTGCCGACGGGGAGGATCATCGAACCGCGGCGGGGGCTTCCGAGCCTGGTGAGTACCGCGGCCGCGGCGGTTGTGACGCGCCACCAGACGGCCCTGCCGACGCCGCGTGGCCGGGCCACCTGACGTGCCGACCTGACGTGCCGACCTGGCGCGCCGACCTGACGTGACCGCGTGACGTGATCTGCCATCCGCGGAGTCTCGCCATCCGACGAGCACTGATCGTTGATGGGGCACGGCTGCTGGTTTCCGCCGTTTCCGCCGTGGACCGGGCCGTCTTCGCCCGCCTTGCCGGTGCGCGTCCGCTCCTCGACCCGATTCTGCCGGGCCTGTCCCGGGCAGGCGACCACGGTCTGCTGTGGTGGGGGACAGCGGTGGCTCTCGGCGTCAGCAGGGGACGGCGCAGGCGCGGGGCAGTGCGGGGCATGGTGGCCCTGGGCCTTGCCAGCGCGACCGCGAACGGGCCGGCCAAGATGGTGTTCCGCCGGGACCGGCCTGATCGTCACGGCATACCGCCGCGCCGCCGACTCCGCCGGGACCTGACGACTTTCTCGTTTCCCTCCGGGCATGCCGCATCTGCGGCCGCCTTCGCGACCGCGGTCGCGATGGACGCACCCGTCGCGGCGATCCCGGTCGGGATCATCGCCACAGGCGTGGCGTTCTCGCGGGTCTATGTCGGTGTCCACTACCCGAGTGACGTGCTGGCGGGTGTCGCCATCGGGGTATCCGCCGCCCTCGTGACCAGCAAGATCATGCCCAGGCGGCCCTACCGTCCGGTGCGGGCACGCCCGGCGTCGACGCGGGTGCCGGCGCTACGGCCAGCTGAGGTTTACCACGAACGCGGCTAGTCTGGTGATCTACCAGGAGGAAGACCTCGGCCGGTCTGCCGCCGCTCGCCGCCGTGGCGGTTCTGGAGCGGGACAAGCGTGTGCAGCGGCGCCGTCAGGTTGGCCGCTGTATCGGGGTCGAGGATGTCCTGGACGAGCAGCGCGCAGGCGAGGTCCGCGCACAGTTCCATGACACGCTGGTCCGCATCGGCATCCTCAAGATTGATCATTTTGCGGCAGGACGGACACAGGCGCCAGAACCCCTCGGCTGCGCTACGCCGAACCAGGGTCCAGACGCGCCGGCGGCCGGTACGCACCGCGCTGTTGAACGCTGCTTCCATGGCGTCCCGATGCTCGATCTCATCGCGGGTGAGCGCGGTGACGAGCAGACCGTCGTAGACCCGCAGGCTGTCGGCGTCGTGGCAGCGACGTGCCAGTACCGGCAGAGCCGCGAGGACCCGTTTGACCTCGGAGCCGAAGGGACCGAGGTCCGGCTCGTGTCCCCGGCCGCGGGGATAGACCACCCGCCACGATCGCATCAAGGCCGAGTACTCCGACCGGGTGAGAATCGGTTTGGCGTAGGCGGCGGCGATCGCGTCGCGGACCGCTTTGAGCGCGGTCGCGGTGATGCCGGGATCAACCGTCACATAGTCGTCGATGCCCGCGAGGTCGTCGGCATAGATCGCCGAGAGCGCGTCGAAGGCGGCGAGAACCTCGACAACCAGCGGGGCATCCGGCGACAACGCCTTGTCGCGCGCGGCCGCGAGTTGTGGCGTGTTGCGCCAGACTGACGCGAGTTGGCTGAGTTCCGTGTCGCTGGCGTGTACCAGCTGGGTGAGGATCGCGAGAATACCACGCAGGTTCGGGTGGTCCTCCAGTCGGTCGATCCGCCGCGACCGCAGAATCATGGCTGTTTCCCGAGTACGATGCGGGCCATCTCACGGCCTCGCATTCATGCGGTAACGCCAAGTGGCAATCATGTAGCTGGCGGCCGATGACATCTGTTCCGCCGTGCTGTCGGCAGCCGTCACATCGCCTCCTCGCGAGGCACTCGCGTTGCGTCGGGGCCACTTGGCCAAAGGCCCCGAGGGGGTTGGTAGGGGCAAAGGTACCGAGATCATAGCTCTTTCGTCGGGCCCGTGGCCCCCTGGGGTTGTGAGGGCCGACGACGGTGCGATCAATGGGGGCTCGTCCGAGCGTGAAGTGACCTCATGGGCATACTTCTCGCGTCGTCAGAGGCCTTTGGAACCTACTGGTCGGGACCGTCCCGGCTCCGAGGTGAGGGCGATTACGTTGGACGATGGTCTGGCCGGATGTGGGGCTGGCCGGATGTGCATCGTACGCACTCTACGACAACTCGCCCGCTGATCGTAGCCGCACCGATGGTAGCGGACAGGGGCGCGTGGGTAGCAGGAAAGGGAAGGGCGGGACTGTGACTGATATCTCGACGTCGCGAGGAACGGCGATTGCCGTGAGGCGCTCGGAGGGCCGGGCCGTGACCCGAAACCCGTGGCTGGACTCGCGCCACTCGTTCGCGTTCGGTCGCCACTATGATCCCGCCAATACCCATTTCGGCCTTCTGCTGGTCAGCAACGACGACCGTGTCGCTCCTGGTGGCGGCTTTGACGCCCACCCGCACCGGGACATGGAGATCGTGACCTGGGTCCTCGCGGGTGAGCTTGTGCACACCGATTCCACTGGAATCAGCGGTGTGATCCGGCCCGGGGTTGTTCAGCGGATGAGCGCGGGCACCGGGATCCTGCATGCGGAGATGAACGCGGCACCGTGCTCCGGGGTGCACGAATGCTTTCCAGGGGATCCCGGTACGGTTCATTTTATTCAGATGTGGATTATTCCGGACACGTCGGGTATCACCCCCGGTTATGCCCAGATCGATGTGACCGACACTCTGGCGACCGGCAGTCTGGTGGCGATCGCGGGCGGAGCCGGCTCGCAGGCGGCGGTCGACATTCGGCAGAACAATGCAGTCCTGCACGGTGCGCGACTGCCCGGGTCCGGCCGCGTGCAGCTGCCGTCCGCGCCCTGGGTGCATCTGTTCGTCGCGCGCGGCACGGTCACGGTGGAGACCGTCGGCGATCTCGCGGCTGGTGACGCAGCCCGGATCCGAGACTGCGACGGGCTCGCGGTCAGTGCCCCGGCCGGGCCGGCGGAAATTCTGGTCTGGGAGATGCACGCATCCCTTGGCCGGTGAGCCACCACAGGGTGAGGCCACCACAGGGTGAGGCCGCGACAGCGCCTGCTGCCGGCATCCCGGTACCGCGGGATGCCGGCAGTCACCTCAGGCGGGCATGCGCCCGGCCCTGGGCCCGCAGCGGTCCTACTCGCGCAGCCCGTAACGACGGATCGCATCCTCGACGACGGCCGCCTTGACCGCGCCATGGCGGGCCAGCGCCTCCAGGGTCGCCACCGTGATCGACTGGGCGTCGACGTGGAAGTGGCGCCGCAGCGCCGCCCGGGTGTCGGAGCGGCCGTATCCGTCGGTGCCCAGCGAGGTGTAGTCCTGGGGAATCCACCGTGAGATCTGGTCGGGCACCGCACGCATCCAGTCGCTTACAGTGATGACCGGTCCAGGTGCCCCTTCCAGGATGCGGGTCACATACGGCCGGCGCTCCACCGAATCCGGATTCAGCAGGTTGTGCTCCTCGCAGGCGAGAGCCTCCCGGCGCAGTTCGTTCCAGGAGGTCACCGACCACACGTCCGTTTCCACGCCGAAGTCGTTCGCGAGGAGCTCCTGCGCGTCCAACGCCCACCGCATCCCGGTACCGCTCGCCAGCAGCTGCGCGCGGTTGGGCACGGTTCCCGACCCGAGGTCTACCGGCGTTCGGGCGGCCAACCCCGTTTGGGTGAACGGTCGGAACAGGTACATCCCGGCGAGAATCTGTGCCGGGTCTATCCCGGCCGGCTCGGCCGGCTGCGGGAAAGGCTCGTTGTAGACGGTCATGTAATAGAAGACGTTTTCGTCGCGCTCGCCGTACATCCGGTCGAGGCCGTCGCGGACGATGTGGGATACCTCGAAGGCGAACGCCGGGTCGTAGGCCACGCAGGCCGGGTTCGTCGACGCGAGCAGCAGCGAATGGCCGTCCTGGTGCTGGAGCCCCTCACCGTTGAGCGTGGTTCGCCCGGCGGTGGCACCGAGCAGGAAACCGCGGCCGAGCTGGTCTCCGAACGCCCACATCTGGTCGCCGGTCCGCTGGAATCCGAACATCGAGTAGAAGACGTACACCGGGATCATATGGACCCCGTGCGTGGCATACGCGGTGCCCGCGGCGATGACCGAGCCCATCGAGCCGGCTTCGTTGATGCCCTCGTGGAGCATCTGGCCGGATTCGGACTCCTGGTAGGAGAGCAGCAGGTCGCGGTCGACGGCCTCGTAACGCTGCCCGTGCGGCGAGTATATCTTCGCGGTCGGGAACATGGCGTCCATGCCGAAGGTGCGGGCTTCGTCCGGAATTACCGGAACGAATCGGGCGCCTATTTCCTTCGTCTTCATCAGATCTTTGAGAAGGCGGACGAAGGCCATGGTCGTCGCCACCGGTTGTTTACCCGAGCCGCGCCGCAGGTCGTCGAAGATCGATTTTGGCGGCTGCGGAAGGGGACGCGTCCGTACGACCCGCTTGGGCAGCGAGCCGTCCAGTGTGGCCCGCCGTTCCCGCATGTACTGGATTTCGTCCGAATCCAGGCCGGGATGGAAGTACGGCGGCAGGTCCGCCTCCAGCTCGGCGTCGGGAATCTCCAGGTAGAGACGGTCGCGAAACTCCTTCAGCTCACCCTTGCTGAGTTTTTTCATCTGGTGCGTGGCATTGCGGGCCTCGAAGTCCTTGCCCAGCGTCCAGCCCTTGATAGTGTGGGCGAGGATGACCGTGGGCTGGCCGGCATGCTCGGTTGCGGCCTTGTAGGCGGCGTAGAGCTTGCGGTAGTCGTGACCACCACGGGAAAGTTTGCGCAGATCGTCGTCGGAGAGGTCTTTGACCATGCGGCGCAGGCGCGCGTCCGCGCCGAAGAAATGCTCCCGGATGTAGGCTCCGGACGACGTCGTGTAGGTCTGGAACTGGCCGTCCGGCGTCGTGTTCATCCGGTGCACCAGGACTCCGTCGGTGTCCTGGGCGAGCAGCGGGTCCCAGTCGCGGCCCCAGACCACCTTGATGACGTTCCAGCCGGCGCCGCGGAACAGCGACTCCAGTTCCTGCATGATTTTGCCGTTGCCGCGTACCGGGCCGTCGAGACGCTGCAGGTTGCAGTTCACGACGAAGATCAGGTTGTCGAGTTCCTCCCGGGCGGCGATGCCGAGGGCGCCGATCGACTCGGGCTCGTCCATCTCGCCGTCACCCAGGAAGGCCCATACCCGGCTGCGCGACGTGTCCTTGATCCGCCGGTTCAGCAGGTATCGGTTGAACCGGGCCTGATAGATGGCATGGATCGGCCCGAGGCCCATCGAGACGGTCGGGAACTCCCAGAAGTCGGGCATCAGGCGTGGGTGCGGGTATGACGGAAGTCCATCGGCCGCCCCCTCCCGGCGGAACGCATCAAGAGCTCCGGTGGTCAGCCGGCCCTCGAGGAAGGCTCTGGCGTAGATTCCCGGGGAGGCATGGCCCTGGACGAAGATCTGGTCACCGGAGTCGCCGCCGGGCCCCGCGGTCAGCTTGTCCTTGCCGCGGAAGAAGTGGTTGAAACCGACCTCGTAGAGTGCGGCACTGGATGCATATGTGGCGATATGACCGCCAACACCGTATTCCGGACGATTCGCCCGACTTACCATGATTGCCGCATTCCATCGAATATATGCGCGTATGCGCCGTTCGATGTGTTCGTCGCCCGGGAACCACGGTTCCTGCTCCGGTGGAATGGTGTTGATGTAGTCAGTGCTGGTGAGCCCGGGCACACCGACGGCCTTCTCTCGGGCCCGTTCCAGCAGCTTGAGCATGAGGAATCGTGCCCGTCCCCGGCCCTGCTCGTCGATCACCGCATCCAGGGAATCCAGCCATTCGCTGGTTTCGGACGGGTCGATGTCCGGCAACTGGCTGGGAAGCCCGTCGGTGATGACCGAGAACCTCCTGCCGCTGTCCTTCGCCACGCGTTCTCCCTGCCGTCGCTTGGTCGTTGTTCGCATGCTTGGTCGCGAGTGGCTCCCCGTCCATCGTGCTCTGTGTGGGCGGTCTCGTCACCCTCCACCCTCGCCGCCTGGCGATAGGGGTGCGGGTCGGCGGCCGGGGCCGGAAGCGGCATCAGCCGGGCAGAACCGCCCGCGCCACATCGCCGCCGCCGATCTGGCGGGGTCGTGTCGCCGCTGTGCTGGCTTTGTGGAACGGTTGGAGACAATGGAAGGTGCGGACGGTGGGCGGCAGGTGACCACGAAGGGCGGTCCATGGAGACGACGACGGTGTCGGTGCACACCGGCGACGGGGAATGTGTTTGGGATCTCACCGCTGCCGCGCGGCGCTTCGTCACCGGTCGCGGGGATGGGTTGCTGTCCGTGTTCGTCCCACATGCGACCGCCGGCCTCGCCGTCCTTGAGCTCGGTTCGGGCAGCGACGCGGATCTTCTCGCCGCGCTCGCAGACCTGTTGCCCACCGATCGCGCATGGCAGCATGCCCATGGCTCAAAAGGTCACGGAAGGTCACACGTCCTGCCTGCGCTGATAGCGCCGTCGTTGACCGTTCCGGTCCTCGATGGCGGCCTGCTACTCGGTACATGGCAGTCGATCGCATTGGTTGATCTCAACGTGGACAATCCCGAGCGCACGGTTCGGCTCTCGTTCCTGTCCGGATGAGACGGCGAGAGCGACACCTTTGTCCACAACTACCGGCGTGGCACTTGCGCTGCCCGGGGGTGCTCCGGTGGACTAGGTCCACGGCGATGCGGGCAGTAGGTGGATCGAGAGACCGCCGTGCTGCCCGGCCGTTGCATGCGGACAGCGTGTCCGTGTGCGGCTGACACGAGCAGGAGGTTGTTGAGGGTGAGTCCGACCGCGGCGAACGCCGAGGGTCAGCGGCGTGCGGAACGTCTGGGTATCACGCCAGGGGTACTGGTTCAGTCGCTCAACGAAGACGATGACATCGCCCGTGATCTTCTAGGTGCTGTCACCTCTGCCAGCGGAACGGAACTCGTCCCGGAGGATTCTGACGATGTGGTCGACGTCGTACTGCTGTGGTGGCGGGACGACGACGGCGACCTTGTGGAGGCACTCATCGACGCGCGCCGCCAGCTGTCCGAGGCTGGGGTGATCTGGCTTCTGACACCGAAGGCCGGCAGGCCTGGGCATGTCGAGCCCAGCGACGTCCTGGAGGCGGTGCCGACAGTCGGCCTGGTGCAGACAAGCACTGTGAGCGTCGCCGCGGAATGGGCCGGAATGCGGCTGGCCGCACCGAAGTCCCAGCGGGTCCGGCACCGGTAGGGCTTCCTGGGTCCCTGGCCGCCAGCTGGGTCCGGTGGCGGCCAGGGCCGGAGGGGGTTTTTTGACCGGGGCAGCGCGCAGCGCGGTGGGTCGGGTCAGGCGGGCAAGGGGACCTGCTGCCCTTCGACCGCGGTCGGGTACCGGTCCCAGATGCGGTTGATCTCACTCTGGAGATTCAGCGGCCCGAAACCGAGAAGAAAGATCGTGAACGCGACCCCGGTTCGCAACGGAGGCAGGCCGGCTGATTGTTGTGCCTGGCGTGTGCGTGCACACAACCGCCACACGGCGACGAGCGGCGGAGCGAGAAGGAGGACGCCCAGGGTCACCGCGAATACTGAGAGGGTCGGATCGACCACGATTCGTCGGTCATACTCGCTGAGTTCCTTGTTGGTCTTGTAGATCCAGACGATGGTGTAGATACCAAGAGTGATCAAAGGTAGGCCGAGCCAGCTGGCGCAGGGGTTGCGGCGCTTGCCGTGGATGCCGGTGGCCGTCGGCTGCGGGTAGCCGCTGGGCACGGCTGTCGCCGAGGTCGGGTATGCGCGGCCGGATCGGGGCGGGCCGTACCCGTTCACGCGCTGAAGCCCGGATGGCTGCCGGCCCCGATCGGACTGGCCGTACGGACCGAAGGTCTGCTCGGTCACTGCGTTCCCCTGTTCGGAGTGCCGCCGGTCGCCCGGCCACAGCTGATAACAGTATTGCCCCGGTGGGTCAAGATCGGTCATTGCGCACGGTTCCGTCCGGCGGGGCTTGGTCCGCGTCCATGTCCGCGCCCATGTCCGCATCCGGTCTGATAGCCGGCATGCCGACTGGGACCGAGGTAGCGGATTTTTACCCGGAGCGATGCAACGAGGCAAATGTTACTGGCCGCGACATCAGGAAACGAGACTCCGGACACATCGGTTCCGCACGATTGCGGTGCCGGCGCAGCCGTCCGGCCTGCCGTAGGGATGCCAACGTTGATCAGGTGGCATGCTGGGTGCGGGTGGCCGACCGCCCTTTCCCAACGTGACGCCGCCTGCAACGTGACACCGCCTTCCGTCGAGAGGATTGACCAGTGGCCGTAGAGGTGGGCACCGCCGCCCCAGACTTCACTCTGCGTGATCAGAACAACGAGGAGGTCACGCTCTCGGAGTTCCGCGGGCGTCGCAACGTCGTCCTCCTGTTCTATCCGCTCACCTTCACCGGGATCTGCCAGGGCGAGCTCTGTGCGGTCCGTGACGACCTCTCCGCGTTCCAGAACGACGACGTGCAGGTGCTCGCGGTCTCGGTCGACTCGCCCTATGCCCACAAGGTGTGGGCCGATCGCGAGGGCTATGACTTTCCGCTCCTCGCCGACTTCTGGCCGCACGGTGAGGTGGCACGCAGCTATGGCGTGCTGGAAGAGAGCAAGGGGTTCGCCGTGCGCGCGACCTTCGTCATCGACAAGGACGGCACTGTGCGCTGGACTGTTGTCAACGGACCAGGTGAAGCACGCGACCATGGTGAATATCTCAAGGCGCTCGCGGCCCTGTAATCCGCCTCGAGGGGGCTGGTTGGCCAAAGGGTGTGCGATTGTGGTTTTTCGCGCACCCGGAGGCCTTGAGGGGGCTGGTTGGCCAAAGGGTGTGCGATTGTGGTTTTTCGCGCACCCGGAGGCTTCGGGGGAACGTGAGGGAGTTAGTGCTTGCACGATGCCGTGTTTTCGTTGTCACATCCGCCAGACCGATCCCGCGCGCGGATCCAGTCCGTGGCGACGGGCGGTAGTCGAAGGTGAACAGGTTCTGTTCTGTCCGCCGTGCCAGCTGGTGACAGGATGGTCGGACATTCTTGACCGGTGCGCTGGCTGCGGCTCCACGCATCTGGCCAAGGCCCTGGGTGCCGTCTCGTGCCGGGACTGCGGCCGGGAGGTCTCGCCGGCTTCGGCCGCCGAGGATCTTTCGGTTTCCGATCCGCGGGTGTCGCGGGGGAGCGGACCTGGGCAGCCCGTAGCCGCATCCCCCAGTCTCAGCGACGAGGTTGAGGCCGCGCTCGCACGGGTACTGGGCCGGGCCGTGACCTGAGCGCCGACACCGGCTCGTCTACCTGACTGGGTGGACGTCGCCGTCGGACGTCGCGGGGAACACATGCCGGCGCGGAGTCCGGTCCCACGCCGGTTCCTCACCCCGGTTCCCCACAACGGCGCGATGTTGCGTACTCTTACGAGAGCCCGGGGCGCGTAGCTCAGCGGGAGAGCGCTC
>NZ_CAUVXL010000146.1:4334-5919 GCF_963555915.1 Protofrankia sp. Cas4 | reverse complement strand
GCCTTACAAGCGAGTGGTCGCAGGTTCGATCCCTGCCGCGCCCACGAGCTGGTTCCGCATGCTCGTTGATCTCCGATCAAGCCCGCCACCAGCCGCGATGTCCGCCGGGTGGCCGAGCCCCCCCGAACCCCCACGGTGCGTCTGCGGCGCTTCCGCGGCCCGGAAATCGTCCAGGTGTAGCAACCTGTGTAGCAACGCACTTCAGCTCATTTGATCGTCGAGTTTCCGCAACGCCGCGCGTTTCTCCGCCATGGACGAGTGTGCGTAGATCGTCATGGTGACCTCGATCGCCGAGTGCCCCGCGATGTCCCGGACGGTGTGAGGCGGCACACCGAGATCAAGTAGGAGCGTCACGCAGGTGTGCCGCAGGCCATGAAACACGACCCCGTCGAGCCCGGCCGCCCGGCGCAGCGGCTCCCAGGTTCTGCGCAGGTTCCCTGGTTCGATCACAGTACCGATCTTTGTGGTGAAGATGTGACCGGACTCCTGCCAGCGTTCACCGGCCGCCATGCGCTCCGCGTCCTGCGCCTTGCGATGTTGCTCCAACGCATCCGTCACGATGCCGAGCAGCGGCAGCGTCCGTTCCGAGGTTTCCGTCTTCGGCGGGACGAGTCGCAGGGCGCCGCCGATTCGCTGAAGGGTCTGGTTGACGGTGAGTGTGCCGCGCGTCATGTCGATGTCGGACCATTGGAGCCCGAGTAGCTCGCCGCGCCGCAGGCCCAGGAAGAGCGCCATCACGACAAGAGTCCGTAGCCGGTTGCCCTCCGCCGCATCGAGCAGTGCCCGAGCCTGGTCGACGGTCAGGCCCCGATTGATCCCGTACCTGGGCGCTGTCACCTGTACGAGCTTGGCTACGTTACGGCGAAGCAGTTCCTCGCGGACCGCCGCTTGCAGCCCGTTGCGGAGGACCGAATGCACCTGTTGCACGAGCCGCCGGGACGGCACCGACTCGCAGCACCGGCCCACCGCGCAGCATCGTTGCCTCTTCGCCGGTCGTGCGTTGTCCCGTCCGTGCTTGCAGCACAGGCAGGTCTTTTCAAGCCGTCGTAGGAACAGGCGGACGTCGGCGGCGGTCAACTTGTTAAGGCGCTTCTTCCCGATGCCAGGGGAGATGTGAACTCGAACCATCATCTCGTATCCGTGGTAGGTCGCAGGCTTCACAGCGGGCCTCACCGTGTGCGCGAGCCAGTACGTCAGATACTTCTCGACCGTCCACCCGGTGGCATCCGCCGGGATGCCCTGGTCGGAGTTGGCCTGAAGCTCGGTGAGCTTTGTCCGGACGATCTCTTCGGACCGGCCGTAGACGGGCCGCCGCTTCGTCGTGCTGTCGGGCATCAGCACATACGCCGCGCCCACCCACATACCGTCGGCTCGCTGGTAGATCGAGCCCTGGCCGTTGGCGCGCTTGGTGCGTTCCTTGCGCCGGCCGTTCGCCGGTCCGTTGTTGCTGGGCATGGTGGGTTCAGCTCCTTGCCGAAAGATTGCGAGGGAAGGGAATCCTCGGGGACGTGGCGTCCGACGGTCGGGGCTGTTCCGGTCCTCTGGGCGCGGAAGGGTCTGCCGGGAAACCGGCCGCATCCAGGGC
>NZ_CAUVXL010000146.1:0-3952 GCF_963555915.1 Protofrankia sp. Cas4 | reverse complement strand
GCTACGCGTCACTACGTGATCGGCTTCGCCGACCCTGGACCCGTCCGGCTCCCCGGCAGGTAGTGCGCCTACCAGAGGAACGGAAAAGAAATGGGGTGGGTGCGAAGGACCGCGGGTACCGGTCAGTGCGGCTGGTGCTGGGCGGGAACCGTCCGATACGGGAGAACGTCGGGTACCCAGCCACCGGCCGGACCAGGCCCGTGTGATGGGGGAGTTGCCGGAAACGCCGTGCCCGGGAACGCGCGGAACACCAAGACGACGTCGACATCCCCGAGGGCTTCGATGAAGACCGCGTCGGTGGGGATCGTGACGGCGGTCCGGGCGACCTCAAAGGGGTCGGCGCCCGGCTTGACGGTCATCTCGTAGTAGCCGTGGCCGGGGGTGTCGAGGCGGACAAAGGGCTGTCCGTCGGAGGGGTCGCGCGGTGGGTCGAGGTCAGGCGGAATGATAGGCATCACGGTCTGCGCTCCTTGTAGTGGAAGGGTGCGGATCGAGGTCCCGGTGTGGTGTTCCAGCACCCGCCGGGGCCGCTTATTCGATCTTTCTGTTGTGACGGTTTGCGACGTGTCCCGGGTGGACCGCGGGCCAACAGGCCGGTCGGGGCGAGTTGCCGAACACCAGCCCGCCGCCGCCGCGCGAGGGTGGTCATGCTGCCGCCTCCCCGTCGGAGAGCCCGCGGAGCCGATCGACGTAGGTGACGAGTGCGGCCCGCGGGATCCGCCGTGCCCGCCCGATCCGGACGGATTCGATCTGACCGGCATTCAGCAGCTCGTACAGGGTGGTGCGGCTCACGCCGAGCAGCTCGGCGGCTTCCGTGGGGGTGAGAAGGAGCTTGTGCACGGTTCCTCCGGTCGTCGGGTCAGGCCGCACGGGGCATGCTCGGGTCGGTTGCCGAAACCGGGTGGGGATCACCGCGAGCCGCATCAAGTTGAGCGCGCCAACGGTGCCGATCCGCGACCGCGCGCAGCAGCAGGTGTTCCCGGCGCGGGGTCGCCGGATCACCGGGCCGGAGGAGCTGCCAGACGACCCGGTCGGGCGCGGCGCCCTGGCCGCCATCGCCGGTGTCCCCGGTGCCGGTGTGGCCGAGGACCGCGAGCTGTTCCCGGATCCACGTTTTCCGATCTTCCTTGTGGTCGGCAAGGGTTTTCCCGGACCACTTCCGCGAGACCAGCACGCGGCGTCCGCCGAAGCCGAGGGTTTCGCGCCGGTGGACCTTGCCCTTGCACCGTCCGGGCACGAGCCCGCCGCGGGGGTTTTTCGGTTGGACGCCGTAGCGCAGCCAGTTCGCGCAGCCCGGCGAGCACGGTTCGTACCGCAGGGCATCGGCGAGCCGGTCGACGTGTGCTCGCTGCGCGTCGGTGGCGATGTTGTGGCAGGTGTCCAGACTTTTCGTCAGGTATTTGGTCAGGTAGCCGATCAACCGGCCGGTGTTGCGGTCGTTGGCGGTCACCCCGTCGGCGCGGACCTGGACCCCGAACCGGACGACGTGCACGGGTTCGACATCGTCGCCGATCGCGTCGAGCGCCTCATCCCAGGTCGGCAGCGGCGCCCCCGAGTCCGGGTCGGTGTAGCCGCCCGTGTCGTCGTCCCAGACGGGCAGCCGGTCCGGGGCGTAGATCGGCCGGTCGCAGGCCGGCCACCAGACCTGGTGATAGCTCGCCGCCGCCACTTGCCGGAGCAGGACCCGCGGGATCGTGCCGCGCATCGCCGCATGCAAATGAGGCGCCAACCGCCGTTGCGGTTCCAGGCAGGCGAAGTACTGGACGTCGTAACCCACCGCCCGGCGCAGATTCTGCCAAAACCGATCAACCAGTTTGGGAAAATGGATCGCGTCACGGGCCGCCCGCCGGTAGTCGTAACCGTCCGGGTCCACCGGGGTGCCCTCCGACGTGACCCGCCCGTACGAGTCGCAGGTGAGGGTGAGGAACATCGACGGCCGCCACACCATCCCGTCCGACCCGGTGAACGTCCGCCCCACCGTGCGCCGATCCACCGGCAACCGGGGCAGATCCGGGGCATCCTGGCGCCGTTTCGTCGACCGGGTCCGTCGTGGCCGGTCGCGGTTGTCCGGCGCGGTCTTGCCGCGCACACCGAGGTCTGCCAACGCCGCGTCCACCTGCGAGATCAGATCGTCCACTTCACCGATCTGATCGACATCGTGGCCGGTCACAGCGTCGGTGCGGACCGCTTCGAGATCCGCCCGGAGCTGGACCAGGGTCTTCGCATCGTCGGTCGGCGGGTCGGGGTCGGGGAGTGGTTCGTCATCGAGATGCCACCCGGCCTTGCACTGCGCCATCCGGAGCTTGCGGGCACGCTCCGCACACGGCGGACACTTGCTCGCGAGGGTGGCCCCACACGCCATCGGGATGATCTCGGTTTCCCCGGTAACCATGTCCACGCGGCGCATCGCCAACGGGCGGATGCACACCCCGTTTTCCGCCGCGACCGCCTCCAGGACGTGGCGGGCCAGTGGCTGGCGCAGGCGAGCGGCCCGGCTGCCCGCCGGCGGTTCCGCCGGCGGTTCCGCCGGCGGAGTGCTCGGGGTGGTCATGCCGCCCGGTCCTCCTGTCCATGGTCGTGGTCGTGGTCCTGGCCGTCATCGTCGGAATCGGGTCGGTCGGGTGGCGGTTCCCGGCAGCCACACACCCGCCCGCGCCCCGCCGGTATCTGGCAGCCGTCATCCGCCCAGTGCGCCACCCACAGATGCCGGCACCAGCCGCAGACCGGCAGCGGATACACCGGGGCGTAGTCCTCCGGACTGGCTGTCATGCCGCCCGCCCGTCCACATCCGGGGTCCAGCCGTCCGGACCGTCACCGACCAGATCGAGCAGTTCGGCGACCGCCGGTACCGGATACCGACGGGCCATCCGTGCAATCTCGGGGTCGTCGACCCAGGCCGCCCGCACCCGGACCGGGTCGGCCTGCCCGTCCAGGAGCACATAGCCGACCCCGGGCATGTCTTCGCCGATCTCGTCGGCGCGTGCCCCGCGGTCGCGGGCACCGTCCCCGAGCACGAGATCGACCTGGTCGGCTTCGGTCATCCGCAGCGCGACCCGGACCGGGAACAGGTCCCGGAACGGCAGTACCTCTTTGCGGGGGTCCTGCACCGCACCGATCACCGCCACGCCGGGGGCCCGGCCTTGGGAGAGCAGCAGCGGCAACGACGCGGACAGCCGCCGCTTGAGGTCCCGGTCGGTGACATAGGAGGTCAGCGAGGCGATCTCATCGACGATCACCACGATCAGCGGTTCGTCGGTCGTCGGGGTGTGCAACCGGCTGACCCCACGCAGCCGGGCGGCCCGTTTCCGCATGACCGTGACCGCATCGTCGAGGAGATCGGCGATACTGTCGGTGTCGGTCGCGAACCGGGAGAACATCGCCTGCCCAAAGGCCAGTTCCATCCCACCCTTCGGGTCGGCGACCCACAGTTCGACGAGGCCGGCGCGGACCGCCGGGGCAAGCCCGCGGATCATCGCCCACACCGCCGCGCTCTTCCCCGCCCCGGTGGCTCCGGCGATCAGGACATGGGCGCCGCGGACCGGCAGCCGCCACAGCTCGCCGTCCTCCCGGCGGCCGATCGGAATGCCGGACAGGTCCACCGGACCGTCATCGTCGCCATCGCCGGTTCCGTCGGCATCGGGACCGTCGAGGTCGAACGGGGGGATGGGAACGGCGAGGGGATCGCGGCGGGCGAAGTCCACCCAGATGAACCCCACCCGATCGGACCGGATCCGACACGACCGAGCCCGGAACGCGTGGCGCAGCGCGTCGGCCTGCTCCGCCCACAGCTCGGGGGTCTGGCCGTAGAGCAGCTCGATCCGCAGCTGGTCGCCCCACCGGTCCGACCGGATCGTGCGAATCCGGGGGAACGTTTCGGCGAAGGAGACCCGGTCACCGTTGGACACCGGAATCCGAATCGCCAAGTCGGTGTGGACCATGACCGGGCGCCACC
>NZ_CAUVXL010000145.1:0-19709 GCF_963555915.1 Protofrankia sp. Cas4 | reverse complement strand
GGGCGGTGGCGTATTTGACCATCTGGTCGTACTGCTGGGCGATCAGGTCCCAGTCGATCGTCTTGTTCGACAGGACCGGGGTGAGCTTCGGCCAGGTGTCGTCTGCGCCGCCGCCGGGCCGGTAGAGCCGGGCGGAGCCGATGTTCTTCAGCCGCGGGAGCAGCCGGAAGTCGAGCAGGTGGGCGAAGGCGAACCCGACGACGCTGGCGCCGTGGGTGTCGACGTACTGCCGGTCGATGTCGGCGGAGGTCAGGTGCCGCATCAGCCCTTCGATCATCGAGGCGACCTCGGACGCCGAGCACGAGGTCACCTGGGAGTAGATGCAGACGCTGCGCTTCTCGACGTGCCAGTAGATCATCACGTCGGGGCCGCGGTAGCGCTGGTGCCACTCGGTCATCAGGTTCGACGACCAGGAGCCGAACTTCTTCGAGTCCGACGCGCAGGAGGTCCCCTCGCCCCACAGAGCGGCGTCGCGGACCGCGAAGGTCTCGTTGACCAGCCGGCGGATGGTCGCCCGGTCGGTGACCTCGCGGGAGGCGACCGAGGTGAACTCGTCGGTGAAGTGCGTGACGTAGTCGGCGTCCTTAGCGCGCCGTCGAGTCCCGGGCCTCGAAGTGTGCGGTCAGCGCTTGGCTGACGGCGGCCGGCTGCTCGATGACGGCCAGGTGCCCGGCCTGGGCGAGCTCCACGAGCGTGGCCCCGGGAATGCCGTCGGCGAGCTCCCGGGCATGCGTGGGCGGGGTCGCGATGTCCTCAAGGCCGGCGACGACAAGCGTGGGCGCGCTGATGCGGCCGAGATCCGCGCGTAGGTCGAAGCCGCCCAGCGCCGCGCAGCAGGCCGCGTAGCCTACTGGATCCACGGTCGCGAGGTCGGCGAGCAGGCCGCGGACCCGTTCCGGTGCCCGCTGCACAAAGCCTGGGGCGAACCAGGGCTCGGCGCCGCGCGCCACCATAGGTGCCATCCCCTGCTCGCCGATGACGGCGATACGCTCGTGCCAGCCCTGCGGTTCACCGAAACGGGCTGACGAGCAGACCAGAGCCAGGGCGGTCAGCCGGTCAGGATGGTGGACGCCCAGGTGGGCGCCGATGGCACCGCCCAGAGAGATCCCCGCATAGGCGAAGCGGGCGTAGCCGTACCCGTCGGCGAGCTCCAGGACCAGGTCGGCGAGCGCGGCCATGCTCACTCCGGCCGGGACGACGTCCGCGGCGGTGCCGCCATGCCCTGGCAGGTCGAACCGGAGCACCCGGTGGCGACGGGCGAGCATCGGGACGAGCTCGTCCCAGACATGCAGCGTGGTGCCCAGCGACGGGCCGAGCAGCACCGGCGGGCCGGACGTCGGACCGTCGGCGCGGTGGTGCAGGCGGGCGGAGCTGCTGGTCACGGATCCTCCCGGATGCATGGACTCTCCCGGATGCATGGATCAGCGCCGCAGTGGGCGTTCACCGCGGGCGCCACCGTGGTTGCCGACCGCCTCGGCCTTTGCCGGACGGTCGGCCGTCATCGGATACTCGGGTTCTATCAGGTGTTCGTGGTTTGTCAGGTGTGCGAGGCTACTCGGTCGCGGCGGCCGAACCCGGGCGTGCTTCGGTGGGTGCCGTCCGCGGTGACCACCAGCGCTTCGGTCCGGTCCAGGCTCGTGAGCCACGCCAGCGCATCGGCGCCACGGGCAAACGCGGCGGTCGCGTACACGTCCGCCCACATCAGCGACGGGCCCGTCACAGTCACCGCCAACAGGTCCGAACCAGCCGGCCGGCCGGTCCTCGGGTTCACGATGTGCGCACCACGCGCCGCGCTGCCCGACGTCGCCACCCCACCGCAGCGGACGGGCAGGGTGGCGAGCACACGCAAGCTGTCGAGGGGGTCGCAGATTCCGACATTCCAGGCCGGGGATGCCGGGTCGTCCACATGAGCGGCGATGTCACCGCCGGCGCTCAGGTAGTGGTCGTGGCCGTCGATGGCCGCCAATCTCGCCGCGGCACGCTCGACCGCCCAGCCCTTGACCAGGCCGGACGGGTCGAACCAGCGGCGGCCTGCCCCTGCCCCTGCCCCTGCCCCGGCCTCTGCCACTGCCACTGCGCCGGCCTCTGCCACTGCCACTGCGCCGGCATCAGGCGCAGGCAACTGTGCGCTGAAGTAGCCGTCGGTGCGTTCGGTGGCGTCGGCGCAGAGGTCCGCGACCTCCTGGACGAGACGGTCGCAGCCGCTCAGCGCCAGCTCGCCCCGGTTCAACATCATGATCTCGCTGTCGGCGCGGTAGGTACTGAACAGCGCGTCGACCATCCGCAGCTCAGCGAAGACCTCCGCGACGATGCGTTCGACCCCGGGGTCGCCGTGCGCCCGCGGTCCCCGCAGGTGCAGGCTGACGGGCATCCCCATGATCTGTTCGATCCAGGCTCGGCGGGACATCGACCCCGCCACCCACGCCGTCATGACAGGTGCGCCGCGTCAATAGCGGACTGCAGCGAGCGGATGTAGCCGTCGCTGGTGACGGTCGCGCCGCTGACCACGTCGATCTTCGCGCTCTGGGAGGCGACGGTCTCGGAGTTGAGGACGGGGACGGCGACCCTGTTGATCTCAATGTCGCGTGGGTTGTGATCCGGTAGCTGCACGGTCTCGGCGCTGACGATCCGGCCGGCCGCGACGGTGATCCGTACCTGGACGACACCCCACCTGGTGTTGACCGCGGATCCGGTCGTAGCTGTCGATCCGCCGGAGGTGGCGCCGGCGGTGGACCCGGAGCCGCTGTCGGACGTCGTGGCGGAGTCGCCGGTACTGACCGCCGCGGCCGAGGCCACGGTGGCACCGGTGCTGGTGCTGGTGCGGTAGCTGAACAACAGTACGAGGCCCGCGACGGTCGAGGCGATGGCTACCACGATGCGGCGCATGTCGGAGTCCCTTCTGGGGCTGACGCGGTTGCGGTCGGGATGGTGCGGCCAGGGGAGAGGGGACGATCGTCCCGGCGGGTCCGGTGCTCCGCCGCAGGCTGGTCACCAGCTAAACCGTTCCATGTGCAACTGTTCTGACGGGACTCCGGCCAGCAGCGCCGCGTCCCGCACGGCGTCCATCCAGGCGTCGGGCCCACAGATGAACACATCGTGGTCGGCGATGTCAGGCACGATCTGCCGCAGCGCGTCGTCGTCCAGCAGGTGGGAGAAGCGTTCCGGCAGCCATGACGAGCGGTCCGGCGAACGATGCCCGGGCAGGTAGATGACGCGGATGCCGCGCATCGCGGCCAGTACGTCCAGTTCGTCCCGAAAGATCAGGTCTTCCTCGGTAGCGGCCCGGTAGATCAGCGTCGCCTCGCCGGGGGAGTAGTCGAGTTCCTCCAGCAGCGCCCGGATCGGGGTGACGCCGATGCCCGACGCCATCATCGTCACGCGGCGTCGTTGGCGGACGGCGCCGGTGAGCCGGCCGTAGGGACCCTCGATGTGTACCCGACTGCCGGGTCGCACGTTGGCGAGCGCGGCGCTGCCGTCACCGAGGTCCTTCACGGTGATCCGCAGCCAGCGCGGGTGTGCCGGCGCGGACAGCGAGTAGGGATGGCCACGGGACCAGCCGGGTCCGGTCATGAACCGCCAGATGAAGAACTGCCCGGCACTCGCGCCCAGCCGTTCGATCGCCTGGCCGCGTAGGTGCAGGGACACCACGGCGGGTGCCTCGGCGACGACCCGATCAACGACGAGGCTGTGCCGCCAGGTGCGCAACGCCGGCAGGCCGAGACGGAAGACGATGACGGCGCCAGCCGCGGCCGCGTAGATCGTCCACCAGTACACCCTGGCCCACGGGGTCGAGGTGAAGTCCGCGCCGGTCCACAGCTCGTGTGGGATGGACAGGCCCACCCCGAGGTAGGCGTACAGGTGCAGCAGGTGCCAGGACTCGTAGCGCAGCCGCCGTCGGGCCGCGCGCACCGAGGTCACGACGACCATCACCAGCATCGCGGACCCGGCCGTCGCCAGCAGCATGCCGGGGTAGTTGGTGATCAGGTCCCAGGTCTGCGCCACCAGGCCCGTCCGGGCCGCCGCCGCATAGCCCAAAATGATCAGCACGATGTGGGCGAGCATCAGGTTGAAGGAGGTGAATCCGACGAGACGATGACGCCGGGTGAGCTCATCCTGGCCGTAGCTGCGCTCCACCCAGGGAATCCGCGCCATCAGCAACACCTGGATGAGCAGCAGGTCCGCGGCGACCAAGCCGGTGAGCCGGCCGAGCCCGGTCAGTATGCCGCTGCTCCCGGTGAGGTCGGCGATACCCCCGTGCGCGAGCCACAGGGCCACGACGATGACCATGCTCGCAGCCGCGGACAGACCTGCCATGTCCCGCCACCACAGACGGGGCGCCTTCGGATGGACGGCGGACAGGGCCGGTGGCGTGGGTGGCTGTGTGCCGGTAGGCGGCTGTGCGTCGGTAGGCGGCTGTGCGTCCGGGGCGGCGCCGTCGGATGACTCCAGATATTCAGCTGGCCCCAGCATCGTCAAGCTCATGGGCTGCCCTCCGTGTCCGCGCTCGGCCATGCCGGCGCTCTGACATCGATGGTGGGCAACGGGACTTCAGCGATGCTGAACACAACCTGTGAGGTTGCTGGGTTCCCGGGCGCTCTTATCCCACTCGACTGCTGGAATTCATCCGACTGCCGGAGTTCACCCGACTGCCGGAGTTCACCCGACTGTCGGAGTTCGCGCGGCGGCGCTCGGGCGACCGACCTGGGCCGCGATCCGCGCGATCCGCGTGATCTGGTGGCGGGGTAGGTCCATCAGCGTTGCGGCGAGCAGGCCCGGATCGGCCACGGCTGCCTCGACGGCGGCTCGGGCGTCCTTCTTGCTCAGTGTGCAGCCGGCGCCCCGGGTCGGGTTCTGGGTCGTCGGGTTCTGGGTCGTCGGGTCTCGGGTCAGAGCCTCCGTCCAGACGTTGCCGACCTTTCCATGGGGCCGGTCGAACAGCCAGCGGACTATGCCTTCCCCCGTGCTCAGCGGGGCGGCCTCGATCGGGACGGCCTCGAGCAGAGCCAGTCGATCATGGGGAAGCCGCCGCCAGCACAGGCGCCATTTCGGCGCGAACAGCGCGCCCAGCGCGTGAAAGCACTCGGGGTTCACCAGGTCGGAATGATCAACAGGGATGAGAGCGACGAGCCGGTCGGCGTTGACCGCGAGCAGCGTGCGGGCGAGCCACGGTCCCGGGTCGGCGCTCAGGTCGGCGGCCACCTGTACTCGTCTGCGTCCACTGAGCGACTTCGGCAGGCCGCCACGCAGTGCCGTGGCGAGCCGGACATGGGCGGGTCCCGCGGGGGAGGTGTCCGGGGCGCCGTCGCCGAGGAACACCAGCCGGCCACCGTCGAGGCCGACCGCGGCAGTGGCCAGCAGTTCCTGGGCGGCCGCGGGCGAGGGCCCCGCGTCCGCCGCGCTCTCCACCGCATGGCGGCCCCGGGTGTAGATCGCGGCGCGGCCCCGGGAACCTGGGGTCGCACCGGCCAGCTGCCGCCATGTCGTCGCGGTCGGCCGGCACACGTACAGGTCGCTGGTCGCGCCTACCGCCTCTGCGCCGTCGTAACCGTTGAAGTCCGCCATGATCGCCTCAACCGTGAGGTGAAGATCGCTGACGGCACGTTGCACCTTCCACCCGAGCGCCGGATGCAGGTCGCTGTGTCCGTAGGCGAGCAGCAGCCGCCCACGTCGGGTGTCGCGCAGGCCGGCCAGCCCCCGGTGCAGGAAGAGAGTCACGCCCTCGGGGGTGTACGGCGGATCGGTGAAGATCAGATCTGCCCAGGACTCGGTCACGGCCGGCAGCCCGAAACGCAGGTCGGCGAACAGGCAGCGGATGTCGAGACCCCTGTCCCGGGACTGGGCGTCGATGAACTCCAGCAGCCGCTCGTCGAGGTCGACGACGGTCACCGACAGTCCCGGCACGAGGATGCAGGCGGCTAGCGAGGTGAGATCATGATCGCCGATGCACAGCAGGTGTGCTCGGGTGAGATCGTAGGTGGAGTCCATCCACAACGCGCGCCGGGCCGCGGTCTCCCCGGTTGCCGGGACGTGGTCGAGGTCGATGCGCGACGGCGGTGCCGCGGCCACGAGATCGTCCATGGTGTCCACCAGCGCGCGGTGCGCGGTGAGGCGCGCCGCGAGCGGATCGCTGAGCGCGGTGCGTCCGAGCTCGTCGAAACCGAACCGGTCACGATACGCGGCCACCAGCTGCGGTGAAATCATGACAGCGCCGGCAGCGCCGCTGGATGTCGCCGGGTCTTCGCGCAGCACTCCGGGGACTGCGGCCTCCGGGCGCGCGATCTGACGATCGTCGCGCGCCCTTTGGCCCTCTAGGTCACCGGTGAGGCAGGCGAGCACCTCTTCGACGGTACGGCGGGCCACGCCCGAGGCCCGGACGAGATCGCCGATGGTCCACGGCCGTTCGGTCAGCAGCGCGACGACCCGCCGAAGTGGGCGCGCCTGCGCCCCGTAGTCGGCGACGAGGTTCTCAAGCCGGTCGAAGGCCCGTCCGCTCTCCGTAGTGCCGTGGGCTGTCACTTTTCCGCCGTCACCTTCCCATCTTCACGTTTCTCTCCCACTGTCGCTTTCCCACCCTCCCAGGTACGCACGCGCTCGGGCACCAGCGCTGCCCCGTGACGCCGCGTCCCCAAGAGCGCCCCTATTGCCGGGCGCTCTATCGCCGGTCGCACGAAGACCGGCGCGCCTCGTGCGGGTACGGATACTCTCGTCGTCGTGCTGAGAACGCTCGATCTGCGCGCGGGCCTGCCGTCGGCTCCAGCGCTGCGCGGGCTGCTGCCCCGCGCGGCGCTCGATGTCGAAGCCGCCCTCGACGCGGTCCGCCCCGTCTGTGCTGACGTGCGTGACCGCGGTGATGCGGCGGTCCTCGATGCGGGCGAGCGGTTCGACGGGGTCCGCCCGGCCGCGGTGCGGGTTGCGCCCGACGCGCTCACCGACGCGCTCGACCGGCTCGACCCGCGCGTCCGCGATGCGCTGACCGAGGCGATCCGCCGCTGCCGGCTCGTCCATCGTGCCCAGCGCCGCGAGTCGTTGACGATCGACGTCGCCGTGGGGACCCGGGTCACCGAGCGCTGGCTCCCGGTGGAGCGGGTGGGGTTGTACGTGCCGGGTGGGCGGGTCGCCTACCCGAGCAGCGTGGTGATGAACACGGTACCGGCGCAGGAGGCCGGCGTCGGTTCGATCGCACTGGCCTCGCCACCTCAGGTCGAATGCGGTGGACTTCCGCATCCGACGATTCTCGCAGCCTGCGCCATGTTGGGCGTGGACGAGGTCTATGCCGCCGGTGGTGCGCAGGCGATCGCGATGTTCGCACACGGCACGGCCAGTTGCCCGGCGGTGGACGTCGTGACGGGCCCCGGCAACATCTACGTGACCGCGGCAAAGCGCCTGCTGCGTGGGCTGGTCGGGGTGGACGCCGAAGCCGGCCCGACCGAGGTGGCGATCCTCGCCGACGACACCGCGGATCCCGCCCACGTCGCGGCTGATCTCATCGCGCAGGCCGAGCACGATCCGATGGCCGCCTGCATGCTGGTCACCGCGTCCACCGAGCTGGCCGACGCGGTCGAGATCGAGCTTGCCAAGCAGGTGCCGGCGACCCGCCACCGCGAGCGGGTGGAGGCCGCGCTGACCGGCCAGGGCGTGGTCGTACTGGTCGCCGACACCGACGCGGGTCTGGCGGTGGTGAACGCCTGGGCCGCGGAACACCTGGAGATCCAGACGGCGGACGCCGCCGCGGTCGCCGCCCGGGTCCGCAACGCCGGAGCGGTGTTCGTCGGGCCGTGGGCTCCGGTTTCGCTCGGTGACTACCTCGCCGGGTCCAACCATGTCCTGCCGACCGGCGGTACCGCCCGGCACAGCGGCGGACTTTCGGTATCGGCGTTCCAACGGCAGGTCCACGTGGTGGAGTGTGATCGGGACGCGCTCGTCCAGGTGGCTCCGCGGGTTGCCGCGCTCGGCGGAGCTGAAGATCTTATCGCCCACGTCGACGCGGTGGAGGTGCGCGTGCGATGACCGCCTATCCGGTTGCAGACCATCCGATGGCAGAGCCTGATCCCGTGTCCGGCCGGTCGTTGGCTGCGGGTCGGGTGCGCACGACGCGCCCGCTGACGCTTGACGAGTTGCCGTTGCGTGACGACCTACGCGGCCAGGTGCCCTACGGCGCCCCGCAGCTCGACGTTCCGGTGCTGCTCAACACCAACGAGAACCCGCACCCGCCGTCCGCCGGTCTGGTCGACGCCATGGGCAAGGCCGCGGCGCTCGCGGCCTCCGAGGCCAACCGGTACCCCGACCGCCAGGCCGAGGCGCTTCGCGCGGACCTCGCCTACTACCTGACCTCGGACGCCGGTTTCGGGCTGCGGACCGATCAGGTGTGGGCGGCCAACGGGTCGAATGAGGTGCTCCAGCAGCTGTGCCAGGCCTTCGGCGGCCCCGGGCGGGTCGCGCTCGGATTCGAGCCCTCCTATTCGATGCACCGGCTCATCGCGATGGCGACCGCGACCGGCTGGGTCGGTGAGCCCCGCGAAGCCGACTTCACCCTCGCTCCGGCCGCGGTGGCGCAGGCGATCCACCGGCATCGGCCGTCCCTGGTCTTCCTCACGTCACCGAACAACCCCACCGGCACCGCGCTGCCGACCGAGGTGGTGACCGCCGCGTGTGCGGCCGTCGGCGAGACGGGCACCGGCATGGTCGTCGTGGACGAGGCCTACGCGGAGTTCCGGCGGGCCGGGGTCCCCAGCGCGCTCACACTGCTGCCGGCAGCGCCGCGGCTGGTGGTGACACGGACGATGAGCAAGGCGTTCGCGCTCGCCGGCGCCCGGGTCGGTTACCTCGCCGCGCAGCCGGCTGTCATCGACGCATTGCAGCTGGTGCGGCTGCCCTACCATCTGTCGACCTTCACCCAGGCGGTCGCGCGTACGGCGCTCGCGCATGCCGACGAGCTGCTCGGCACCGTCGAGGCGGTGAAGGCGCAACGGGACCGGATCGTGACCGAGCTGACCGGGCTCGGTTGCGCGGTGGCTCCCAGCGACGCGAACTTCGTGCTGTTCGGACGGTTCCCCGATCAGCGCGGCATGTGGCAGGCACTGCTCGACGCGGGCGTCCTCGTCCGGGATGTCGGCCTACCCGGCTGGTTGCGGGTCACCGCCGGGCTGCCCGGTGAGATCGACGCATTCCTCGCCGCCACCCGCGTGCTGCTGGCCGACCCCGCGATGACACCGATCCCGCGATGACACCGATCCCGCGATGACACCGATCCCGCGATGACACCGATCCCGCGATGACACCGACCCCGCTATGACACCGACCCTGCTCGATTACCTCGGCGCGGTCACGACGCCGGCGCGTTCCGATCTTCAGCCGCCGGATTCCGGGAAGGAATGACGACCATGGGCCGCACCGCTCGGATCGAACGCAAGACCTTGGAATCACATGTCGTCGTCGAGCTGGACCTCGACGGCACCGGCGTGTCGTCGTCGTTCACCGACGTCCCGTTTTTTGATCACATGGTCAGCCAGCTCGGCAAGCACGGCGGCTTCGACCTGACCGTGCGCACCCGCGGCGACCTGCACATCGACGCCCACCACACGGTCGAGGACACCTCGATCGCGTTCGGTGAGGCGCTGCGCGAGGCACTCGGCGACAAGACCGGGATCCGGCGGTTCGGTGACGCGCTGGTACCGCTGGATGAAGCGTTGGTGCAGGCGGCGGTGGACCTCTCCGGCCGGCCGTACTGCGTGGTCATCGAGCCGGAGTTGATCGAGCTCATCGGCACCTACGACACGACGCTGACCCGCCACGTGTTCGAGTCGATAGCGGCGTCCGCGCGGATCGCGTTGCACGTGCGGGTGGTGTCGGGCCGCAACGCCCACCACGTGGTCGAGGCGCAGTTCAAGGCGGTGGCACGGGCGCTGCGGGACGCGGTCGCGCTCGACGGGCGGGTGGCGGGTGTGCCGTCCACCAAAGGTGTGCTGTGACCGGTCCGCGGGTGGTCGTCCTGGACTACGGATCGGGGAACCTGCGCAGTGCGCAGCGGGCACTCGCCCGGATCGGCGCAGCCGTGACGGTGAGCGCCGACCCGGCCGCAGGCGGGGCCGCGGACGGGCTCGTGGTGCCCGGGGTGGGTGCCTTTGCCGCATGTATGGCCGGGATCGCCGCGGTCGGCGGGGCGGCCGTCATCCGCGGACGGATCGCCCGCGGGCAGCCGGTTCTCGGGATCTGCGTGGGCATGCAGGTCCTCTACGACCTGGGGGATGAGCACGGGGTGCGGACTCCCGGCCTCGGCGTGCTCACGGGGGAGGTTCGGCGTCTGGACGCGCCGATCCTTCCGCACATGGGGTGGAACACGGTGGCCCCGCCGCCCGACACGGTGTTGTTCGACGGGCTGCCGGCGGACACGCGGTTCTACTTCGTCCACTCGTATGCGGCCAAGGCGGAGCCCGGGGACACCGTGGCCGAGCACGGTGAGCCTTTTGCCGCCGCCGTGGAGCGAGGTCCCCTGTGCGCCACCCAGTTTCATCCGGAGAAGTCCGGCGATGCCGGTATCCACCTGCTCGCCAACTGGCTACGCACGCTGAGCTAGCTGATCAAAAGGCCTCCGGGTGCGCGAAAAAGCCATGATCGCGCACCCTTTGGCCGGGCTAGCTGATCAAAAGGTCTCCGGGTGCGCGCAAACAGCCATGATCGAATATGGTTGACGTGATCAACTACGCAGGCCGCGCCGCAGGATAGGGCCGGGTCTGCCTGCTGCGCGCCGAGCTGTACTGGTTCCATGGTGGGGTGGGGGTGTCCGCCACGGAATGGAGCGCGCGGTGGTCCCGTCCCGTCGGGTCGATGGTCACGCAGGTCGCTTTGACCCACGTAGTCCTGATCTTGTCCGTGACCCGTACCCGGTCTTCGCCGAGCTTCGGGCGGCCGGCCGCCCGGTGTGGAGCGACGAGCTCGGGATGTGGCTGGCGGCCAGGTACCGTGACGCCGACGCGGTGGTGCGTCACCGCGGGCTGGGCCGGATCTACCAGCCACGCCTGCCCGAGGACCTCTGGGTCGGCTTCAACAAGCTGGAGCGGGAGTCCGTCCTGGGATGTGAGCCACCCAAGCACACCCGGTTGCGCGGGCTACTGGGCAAGGCCTTCGCCCGCGGCAACATCGAGCGACTGCGGCCGCACATCCACGAGCTGTGCCAGGTCCTGCTCGACGGCGTCGCGACGAGAACGGCGGACGGGCAACCCTTCGACCTGATCACCGAGTTCGCCGAACCACTGCCGGTGATGGTCATCGCGGAGCTGCTCGGTATTCCCGACAGCGACCGGCATCTGCTGCGCCCGTGGTCGGCGGATCTGGTGAAGATGAACGAATACGAGCGCAGTCCCGCGCAGGAGGCCGCGGCCCAGGAGGCGGCCGCCCAGTTCGGCGCCTACGTGCGCGCCCTTGCCACCGAACGCCTCCGCCGTCCGCACGACGACCTGATCACCCATCTCGTCCAGGCGGAGCAGGAGGGCGACCGGTTGACCGAGGACGAGCTGGTTGCCACGGTCGTGGTACTGCTCAACGCCGGGCACGAGGCCAGCGTCAACTGCCTCGGCAACGGCATGGTCGCGTTGCTGAGCCACCCCGAGCAGCAGCGGCGGCTGATTGAGCGGCCGGCGGAACTGGCCGCCACCGCAGCCGAGGAGTTCCTCCGCTTCGACTCGCCACTGCACCTTTTCGAACGGACCGCCATGGCCGACGTGGAGATCGGGGGAGTGGTCGTGCGGACGGGGGAGCGGATCGCGGCTCTGCTCGGTTCGGCCAACCGTGACCCTGAGGTTTTCGAGCGGGCTGACGAGTTCGATGTCGGCCGGGAACCGAATCCGCACGTCGCCTTCGGCGGTGGCGTCCACTTCTGCGTTGGGGCGCCGCTGGCCCGAGTGGAGCTGGCGATAGCCGTGCGCAGCCTGATGGCGCGCTTTCCCGCGCTTTCTTTCGCTGGGACCCCCGTCCGGCGTCCCACCTTCGTACAACGTGGCTGGAGCTATCTCCCGGTCACACGTTGACGTTCTGGCCGGGCGCTCTCAGGCTGTTCCTGGCTGCTCCTGCTGTTGGTCTGTTGGTCTGTTGGTTGGCGCGGCTGACGTGGCGGAGAGCCGCGCCCCCGATCTCACGCGGAGCGTGTGCCGGCTAGCTGGCCGAGGAAGCCGGTGTTGTCGTAGAAGTGTTCGACTTCGAGCAGTCTGAGGTCGTCAGCGACACGCGCCACGCTGACCCCGAACATCTCGACGCGTTCGCCGGTTGGGTCGAACCCCTTGTACGGTCCGCTGAAGGTACCCCAGTGGCGCCATTTAAAAGTGATCATAGGCGGTGGCGAGTAGACCTCCAGGACCTCCCAGAAGAAGCCGCCCGGAAGGGCCTTGAGGAAGATTTGATGGGAGGACTCGAACGTCTCGTCGCTCGCCGAGTAATAGGGGTTCTCGCCGATGAGGATGTTGTAGCTGCCTCTTTCGACAAGGTCCTGACTGTTTGCCCAGGGACCGCCGTTGACGCGGGTACGGAACTGATCGGTGACCATACTGACCCACTGGGCCGGATCTTTCTTGTGGGAGACCTCCATTTCGAAGACCTGAACCACGCGCTCGACGATGTCGGCCAGGGAGCCCTTGGCGTGTTCGTGGGTACGCTCCTGGGGCATCGTCTCTTTCGACAGATGATAGTCGGGCGGCTCGCCGTCGCGCCACCGTACTCCAGCGGCACCGGCGATGACCGCGTCCCGGCCCTGCACGTGCAGCGGCTGGTCTTCGGCCTTCTCGTTGTTCACCGTGTTGCTCCTCCTGTCGATCGGTCAAGTCCAGGATGCGTCGAGTGCCGTTCGGGAAGAATCTCCGGAACGGATGGGAGCGGTGCTGCCCAGCGCGGCCGGCAACGGGGACGCGGCGTTGCAGGGCGTGGAGCCCATGCATCCCGCGTCCTCCGTCCCGGTCAGGTTACTACCCGTGAGGGTAGCAGAAAACGGGACGAAGGTCCTGAATTAGCCGAACATATGGATATACCTGAATGTCGGGGTTGGGCGTGCCGGCGAGGCCCTTGTCGAAGGGGTCGGGGCGTGGCGGGTCGTGAGGTCCGCGAGATGCCGGCGATCCAGTCCCGCCGGATCCGGGTCGAGCGTGACTCGGGATCGTGACCGCTCAGGCGGGTAGGTAGCGGGCGTGCGGATAATCGGAAACATTCTGTGGCTGTTGTTCGCCGGGTTCGAGCTGGCGCTCGGCTATCTCCTTGCCGGCATCGTGTGCTGCCTGCTGATCGTGACGATCCCGTTCGGGGTCGCGGCGTTCAGGTTGGCGGGCTACGTCGTCTGGCCGTTCGGCCGGGTCGTGGTCGACCAGCCCGGCGAGGCTCCCGTCGTGCTCTTCCTGGTCAACCTGCTGTGGTTCCTGATCGCCGGCTGGTGGCTCGTCCTCGGACATTTGATCTTCGGTGTGGTGCTCTGTTTGACGATCATCGGGATCCCGTTCGGCGTGGCGTCGTTCAAGATGATTCCGCTGGCCATTGCGCCACTGGGTCGGCGGGTGGTTCCCCTTCAGAACCTCGATCCGGCCATCCCGGTCGCGGCATCGGTCTACAGGTGAGGGCTGTCCACAGGTGAGGGCGGGCGCTCTTCGCCCTTCGGCCCAGCTGGTCCTCTGAGTACCCGGTGAGATGCGTAACCGGTACTGCTTGACGCGAGGGGTTGATTGCTGGTTGTCTCATTGGTGTCCGAGTGGTGGAAGCCGGTGTGAATCCGGCACGGTCGCGCCACTGTGACCGGCCCGCCCAAGGAGCGACGTCGGAAGCCAGACCCATCGCCGGACATGCCCTGCCGAGTGGAACGCGTGATTCCTGTGGAGGTCCCGCAATGGCCCATGCAATGGCGTATCCAGCGGCTGGCGATGCGCCGGCCGCCCGTCCGGCGCTGCCGACGATCCCCCTGACCGAGCTGGCCCCATTTGCGCTCTTCGGTTCGGTCCTGGCGCTGCTGCTGCTGTACTTCGTCGGTGCGGAACAGGGCGCCGTGTCGCTCGTGGGCGGTAGTTACATCCACGAGTTCGTACACGATGCCCGTCACCTGCTCGGTTTTGCCTGTCACTGAGCGGGGCCGGTGATGGTTCGCGCACTGCTGATCCGTGGGATGCTGGTCGGTGCGCTCGCAGCCGTGTGTGCCTTCGTCGTCGCCAAGCTCCTCGGGGAGAGCGAGGTCGGCCACGCGATCGCCTTCGAGTCGGCGCGGGACGCCGCCGACGGCGTGCAGGCAATGAATTTGGTGTCCCGAAACGTGCAGAGCACCATCGGCCTGTTCACCGGCCTGTTGGTGTTCGGCGTCGCAATCGGCGGGCTCTTCGCTCTCGCCTACGCCGGTGTGCAGGGCCGCCTCGGTGGCCTGGGTGCGCGGGGGACGGCGGCGCTGGTGGCGCTCGCGGGCTTCATGGGAATGTACCTGCTGCCCGATCTGAAGTATCCGGCCAACCCGCCGTCCATCGGTAATCCCGACACCATCGGTGAGCGCACAAGCCTGTACTTCACGATGATGCTGATCTCGCTGGCAGCGGTCATCGGTGGCGCTGTGACGGCTCGCCGGCTCGCGGCGAGGTTCGGTGCCTGGGATGCGGCGTTGCTCGCCATGGCCGGTGCTCTGGTGATCGTCGGGTTGGCCTGTTACCTCCTGCCACAGGTGCACGAGACCCCGCAGGGATTTCCCGCCGATGTGCTGTGGCGGTTCCGCATCGCATCCCTGGCGATTCAGGTGTCGCTGTGGACCACGATCGGCCTGCTGTTCGGGGCGCTGACCGAGCGTGCGGTCCGCTCGGCGCACAGTGATCAGAAGACGAGTTCCGCGGTGGCTCCCACTGCGGCATAGGTGGGCAGGGCACGGCGGTCAGCTGTCAACAAGCGTGCACCGGCAGCCGCGGCGCTCATCCCCACTAAGGCGTCGTACACCTGCCCGCCTGTGATCCCGGTGGCGGCGAAGGTGGTGAGGAGCCGCCGGTACTCGGCCGGGCTGAGTACGAGTGGTTCGTCAGGAAAGTTCTGCGTCAGCGCAAGCACGACGTCGGCAGCCGGGGTGGCGACCCCGCGCTGAATCCTGGTGAGCACGGAAACCGTCTCGATCAGAACATGTCCGGGTAGCTGCCGGACGTTCCGTACGAGATCGAGTGACCTCTTGTGTTCGGGATGCCAGTCTGCAAGGGCTGGCACGACCACACTCGTATCGGCTGTTGTGATCAACGAGGCCATCCGCGCGACTCGTCGATCATGCGAAGTAGGTCTTCGTGCTCTAGGAGTGGGGTGGGTGTACCGGTCGTGAGCACGGTACGGCCGTCCCGTTCGACGGCGACGGCCCTCGGCCCGACCGGCCGCAACGTGAGTTCGCCGTTGCGTTCTTCAACCTCGATCCGGGTGCCTGGTTTCAGGCCCATCCGCTCGCGCAGGGCTTTGGGCACTACCAGTCGGCCTGCCACGTCAATGGTTGTGATCATGGTTTGAGTCTACCATCGCCGCTGATCGGATGATCAGCTGCCGGTGGAGCGATAGTGGCGCAGACCGGTGCGCCAGGCGGCGGTGGCGAGCACGAGCCCGGCACCAGCGACCAGCGGCGAGGCGAACCGGAACGCGGTCGGCAGACCGAGCGGGTCCGGCTTCGCGAGTACGTACAGGGCGGGTTGCCAGTTCAGGAACGCCAGCGGGACGATGAAGGTCAGCGTCTGCATGCCGTGTCGTCCATACAGGGACATCGGGTACTGGGTCAGGAAGTTTCCGCCGTAGGTGACCGCGTTCATCGCCTCCGCCGCCTGCTGGACGACGAACTGGAACGCCGCGCCGGCGATCCAGATCGCACTGAACAGGCCGACGCCGGATATCACCATCACGGCTACCAACAGCACCCGGCCGGGGTTCCACGCAACATCCAGCCCGGCGATCGCAAGCCCGAGTACCCCGAAGCCCTGGGCGAGGCCGCCGAGTCGACGCGGCGAAAAGCCGTCCGTGGCGACCTGTACGAGCAGTCCGACCGGCCGGACGAGCATCACATCCAGGCTGCCGTCCCGGATGCGCTCGCCGATGCGCTCCATCGACCCGAACAGCATGTTGGACAGGGCGAACGAAGTGGAGGACGTTCCATACAGGAAGGCCACCTCGGTGAAGTCGAAGTCGGCGAGCCGCGGCACGTTCGCGAACAGCACCCCGATCACCGCGAGGTCAAGGCCGGTCGAGAGAAACTGCCCCACCGCCAGCAGCGCCACCGACGCACGGTACTGCCAGGCCGCCTGCGTCCACATGGTGGCGAACAGACAATAATGGCGCACCGCTTCAAAGCGGTTACGGTATGCAGTACCAGTACCAGTACCAGTACCAGTACCAGTACCGGCTGTGGCTGTGGCGTCGGCCTTGGCGACGTCAGCCACCCTGGATCACCAGCTTCCGGGTGGCTCGGGTGGTGAGAAGCCGGCCGGTCGCGAGGAGCACGGCGGCCCACCCGGCCTGGAAGGCGAGCTCCGTGAGCATCGAGACGTCTGTCCGACTGCCCAGGAACACGTCCGCCGGCACCTGCATCATGGCGGCGAACGGTAGTGCCTGGGCCAGGACCCGCAGCGCCCCGGGCATGATGGCAAGAGGAACGGCGACGCCGGAGAAGAACACCGTGCACAGGCTGTAGGCACTTTCCAGACCTCGCTGGTCGAGAAGCCAGAACGAGGCGAGGGCGATCAGGTAGCGCAGCCCGAAGCTGACCAGGAAGCCCAACACGAGGGACACGGCGAACAGCCCCCAGATGCCTGGACCGGTGGGGATACGCAGGTCGAACAGAACTGCGGCGACCGCGATCGGAGGCACTCCGCGGACGAGTAGCTGGACGGCGCCGCGGCCGGCGTCGGCCGCCAGCCACCAGGTCTGGAAGCTGACCGGTCTGGCCATGTCCATGGCCACGGCGCCGGACCGAATGCGTTCGGGCAGCTCGATCCCACCGCCGAACAGCGCCATGGATGTGATCAGTGCTTGCCCGAGGAAGACGAACGTGACCACGCCAGCGGTGTCGTACCCACCAAGGCCGGGTCGCTGGTGCCACACCTGGAGCAGTACGTAGGCACGGATGATCCCGAAAACCGTGTTGGTGAACGCCCCGGCTGCGGTCGCGGCCCGATAGCCGGCGTAGCGGCGGGCGCTGCATCGGGCGACGGTGAGGTAAGTGGCGAGGTGGGCTGTCATCGTGAGCCGGCCTGGCGGGGCAGCGGCGGCCCGCCCGCGCCCGACGTGTAGAGCTCGGCAATGATGTCCTCGATCGCAGGCTCGCGAATCGACAGGTCGATCAGGGGGTATCTGCTGGCCACCGCGGCGACCAGCGGCGCCGCGCTCGCGGCTGCGGGGAACGCCAACCACTGGCGTGGCCCGTCGATCCTCACCACGCGGGCACCGGCGATGTCGATCGGCGGGTGTGGCCCGGCAAGGTCGACGACCAGGGTGCGTTCTCCACCGATCTGGGCGCGCAGGTCGGTCAACAGTCCGTCGAAGCCGAGTCGGCCGTGATCGATGACCAGCACCCGCCGGCACAGCTGCTCGATGTCGGTCATGTCGTGGGTCGTGAGCAGCACCGTTGTCCCGTGTTCACGGTTGATGTCGGTCAGGAACCCGCGTACCGCGGCCTTGGACACGACATCGAGCCCGATTGTCGGTTCATCAAGATAGATGATTTCCGGGTCGTGCAGCAGCGCGGCAGTGAGATCGCCCCGCATGCGCTGGCCGAGTGAAAGCTGGCGGACGGGAGTGTCAAGGAACGGCGCCAGTTCCAGGAGGTCGACGAAACGGTCGATGTTCTCGCGGAACCGGGTCGGCGGAACACGGTAGATACGCCGAAGCAGGTTGAAGCTGTCGCGCAACGGCAGGTCCCACCAGAGCGTGGTGCGCTGCCCGAAGACGACCCCGATTCGGCGCGCGAGCTCCATCCGCTGCCGCGACGGGTCGAGCCCACCAACACGTAAGAGACCGGTGCTGGGTACCAGAATCCCGATCAGCATCTTGATGGTCGTGGACTTTCCGGCGCCGTTCGGGCCCAGGTAGCCGACCATCTCCCCGGCCCGGATGCGAAAGGTCAGATCGACTACGGCCGGCACGTTCACCCGTTCGCGGCGAAATCGGCCAGCCCGGCGGCGTAGGACGAACGTCTTCCCGACCCCGGCGACATCGATCACGACGTCGCCGGGGTCGCTTGCGTCGGGGTCGGGGTCGGGGTCGGGGCCGGGGTCGTCACCGGGGTCGGGCTTCGGGGCCGGGTCGGGCCGTCCGCCGTGTTGATCATCTGGCGCGGCTACTGGTGGCTGGCGCGGGACGGTCACAGCCGATGATCATAACAGGCTCTTAACGATGTGAATCTGATGCTCCTGCCACAACACCAGATTCACATCGTTCCCAAAGAGCGCCCGGCAACAGGGGTATGGATCAGGGAGCGGGACTGGGGTGCGTAGATCGCGAGGCGGAGGAGGGCGGCACCCTGGTCGTGGGTGTCGACCGACGACAACGTGGCGAGATGCGTGCCCCGGCCCCGCGACGTCGCGTCCCTATTGCAAGTTGCTATAAGTCGAGCTCTACCTCATGTTCGTGTTAGGCTGACAACGTTCATCGTGGGCGGTTTGGCAGCTCGCGAAATCACGCACATGCCGCTCGCCAACGGCGTGATGATTTCACCGGGCTTTTTACGTGGCCGGCGGCCTTGAGGCCATCAGGAGGAAAGACCATGGCAGAACGGTCGGTATCGACGCAGGACGTGGCGGTACCCCGCGCGGGCACCTATCGCATCGACCCTGAACGCTCCACCGTGCGGTTCACCACCCGCGGTATGTTCGGGCTTGCCAAAGCGGTCGGCACCGTCGCCATTCGTGAAGGCGTGGTGGTCGTCACCGATCCGATCGAGAAGTCCGGCGTTCGCGCCGTGCTCGACGCGAACAGCGTCAACACCGCCAACCGCAAGCGGGATGACCACCTCAGGACAAAGGATTTTCTGGACGTCGCAACTCACCCGGACATCACGTTCGTGGCCGACGGGATCCGGGAGGCATCCGGCGCCTGGGTCGTGCCCGGCACCCTCACCGTCCATGGCGTCTCCCGGCCGGTGGAACTGACCATCACCGCAGCGGCACCGGCCGCCAGTGAGGTGCGGTTCCATGCGGTCACCCGGATCGATCGAAACGAGTTCGGCGTCAGTAAGATGAAGGGAATGGTCGCCCGTCACCAGGCGATCGACCTGGATCTCATCGCGGTGCCCTCCGCTGGGTGATCCGGAAAGCAGCCGGCTCGCAACACGCTGGCTGGTGTCACGTAACACCACGGTACGGTCATCCATAGGCTGGAACCATGCTTGATGTGGCGCGTTCAGATCGTCGAGAGCGCATACTGCGTCGCGACGCACAGCGTAACCGTGATTTGATCATACTGGCTGCGCGTGACGTCTTTGCCGAACATGGCGTCGACGCATCGTTGGAAGCTGTCGCCCGGCGCGCCGGTGTGGCGATCGGTACTGTCTACCGGCACTTCCCCACGCGCATCGACTCCCCACGCGCATCGACCTGATCGAGTCAATCTTCCTCGACAAGTTGCGGTCCTGGGTTGAGGCCGGCGAGCAGGCATTGGCCATGCCTGACGCCTGGGACGGCTTCGCCTTCTACCTGGAGCGGTTGTGCAGCCTCCAGGCCCACGATCGCGGCTTTAGAGCGCCCGGCAATAGGGGA
>NZ_CAUVXL010000143.1:0-3954 GCF_963555915.1 Protofrankia sp. Cas4 | reverse complement strand
GGGCTTTCATGCTTACCTTATTATTATGAAAAGGGGAAAGGGGCAACCAACATAGAGGGCTAGCTTGCTTCCACTGGCGGCGGGCGGGCGAAGGGTCCAAAGGACACGTAGCCGGGGGCGAGTCAGCAAATCCAATAGTTCCAGTTGTTTGTTCATCAATCAGAAATCAAGACAAACCAAACCGGGCACTACGGTGAGACGTGAAAACACCCGATCCCATTCCGACCTCGATATGTGGAATCGTCTTGCGCCATATGTACTGAGATTGTTCGGGAGACATGGTCCAAGCCCGGTGGAGGTAACTTAGCGAGTGCTCCGGTGTCTTTTTTTTTCTTCTTTTATCCTCAGCAATGCCCAAAGACTCCCATGTCTTTCTTGGTGGGTAAACCCAACCAACCGGCGATTTACAACAAACTAGTCTTTCCTCTTGTTGGGGGGAGCGGAGCTAAAGAAGAAAAAGCAGCTTTGATCTGGATTTTTGAAGCCGTAAAGGCGTGTTTTCGTCGAAAGAGTGTAAAGAAAGAAGAAAGACAAACAAGCTGTTTCACCCCTGACTATAAAGCTTCTTGCGAGGAAGCCCTCCGTTACACTAGCCTTAAGCTAATGGCGGACATAAGGAAGCATTAGTCCAGGCCTAGAAAGAAGAGAAGGATTTGTAATAACAGAAAAGTCGTAAAGCCAAGGTGTTCTGCTGTCGTCAATCTTATTAGTCGTTGTCTCCCGAACACCTGTCTTCCACGGGCTCAGCGAACTATCAGTTCGTGAACTCGATCTCGGTGACTTCACTGGTCTTGAGTCACTAGCAACAGGAATTTCCTCCGGAACAACGCTCGCATCGTTCTGTCTAAGAATTCTGTATCTGGTAGTATCACTTTCTCACTCAGTAGACCACCATGACGAGGCATCGTCAAATACAACGTGCCGAGAGATATACGCTTTCTTGGTGGTACGATCCACACACCTCCACCCTTGATTTTGCGAATCCTAGCCGATAAAGATGCACCTGATAGCCTTCTTTTCTAGCTTCGTACGCTGCTACTCGGGTACAAACACGTAACAGACACACCAGCACACTCTGAAGTGTGATACAGTCGGCCTTCTCTTGTAGAGAACCTGATAAGGCGAGCGAAAGCCGACGTCTTCCTTACTTGATCAAGAAAGTATGGGCATCACTCCTCTTTTGTGCTCCCGCCTTCCTAGCCTTATGGACAGGAGTCCTCTCGCCTTCTTTGACCTAAACAAGTTCGCTGTATAAGATAATCTCAACAAAAAGAGGTGAGAGTCTGATCTATCAATGGCCAATCAGGAATAAATATAGGTCCTCTAATGAATCCCCTAGAGAAGGATAGGAGAATACCTTGACTCTCTTCGCACTAACCTTAAGAGCAAATTCAAGCTTCTTCAGTACTCCTTTGGTCAAGGAGATGCCCGAACGATTTGGATTTGAAATGAGTAGTCTTGATCCGATGTTACCTACATATCGGCATGAGTTATCGCATATCAGCTGTATGCTTAATTTAATCTATTTTTAATACCCTAAGAAAACCTTTTCTCTGATATCTGATGAGGTCCACTAATAATAGGAATTTCGCTCTCGCTTCCTTGCTTATTGATCGGGAGTTAAAGGTTCCTTTGGGTACAGGACTCAAAAGGGGACTTTCCGGTGTAGCGGTTCTTTGAGTTATTGTTCAGCTTGTGGTAGGACCGTGTCCCAAAGTCTTGGATGTTCACCTACTAAGCTTCTCAAAAGGTTTCCAAGTGAACGGTTTACCACCTCGCAGTGTCCATCGGTTGGGGCGTGGTAGGCACTAGAGAAGTGTAGTGTTTTTCCCACGATCCTCCATCCTCAAAAAGCGGATCCGAAAGAGGAACTTCATACCCGCACGTGCGTACTTTTTTATAGTAGCGGGAAATGAGGAACAAATACGGGTTCTGCAGCCCATACCTCACCGATTCGGAGGTAGGACTGGTACTAGCTACGGCATCTGATTGAGCAAAGGAGATCAATTCAACGGTGGAAGTTTGGCAGGCATTGATTGAAGCTACATCCGGATGCGGTAGCAGATTCTATAATAGCAGAAGATTGGGAGATATCAGACTCCCGGGTAGCATACTATTTGGCACCGTACGATCAGACTTGTCAATCATTCGACTCAGCGGTTGAATCCGCTCTTTGAAGGACGCTCCGTCCGAAAGCGAGTTATGGACTACTGCCATAGGGTTCGTTTAAACTAGAAGTCAGAAATCCGTTTCAAAGTCTGTGTAGGCATTCCAGTTCTTTATTTAGTGTATAAGCCATTCTTTAGTGGACGGTGGAGGTTGGTTGAAGATGATGTTACGCGGCGTTCAGAACCTGCCTTGAAGTGAATGAATTAGAAAGAACAAAGAAAGATGGAAGAATTGCTACACGCCATTTTACCTTATCTTAGTGAGAGTGGTCAACAAAGAACTTTGAGCGCGGCTCACGAAGCGCTGTCGCAGGTGCCCCATAATCCACCCCTCGAAGTTCCTTCAACTTCTACATTCAACGACTTAGGTGGATTAGAAGTTGACAGTCGAGTGGTTGTACCACCAAAAACGCATTTGCGGGATCTCGCCCTTTCCGCTAATGTATGTCAACTTTCCTCATCGTCAGAGACTTGTTCCGAACGAGAATTCCAGGATTTTTGCCATACTTTAGGGGAAATCCCGAATTCTCTTCGTATGGAAGAACGAGCTTATGAACGTCAAGGGCCAACGCTCCCCCCAGTACCAAGAACGGTGCCGGCAGCAAATGCTTTCTCCTTCTCCGAAGCTGGGCCGTCCAATAGAAACCTTCTTTCCTCTCCATATTCACCCTGTACAGGTGGAAGGAGAGACGGGGGAGGAAACTTCCACTTCGGACTACACCCCGCAGATTGGGGGGGAAAGCCTTTCGCAAATCTATTTGCGGCTCATCTGCAACTACAGGGGGAAAGGGGAGCTTCCTCAATCGGAGTTCTTTTTTGATAAAGCCAGCCTCCTCTTTGAGATGAAAGGAAGAATTCTCTTTAAACTGGCAGAGCTTGAGCCAAATAGGGGCTGGCTTGAAAGCGGGGCAAGGTTCATCAAGACGAAGAATGGACAAGACTTTTCCTTAAACAGTCTAAGGGATGTCTTTTTCAGTCTGGAGAGGCTGGGCAAAAATAGCCCCTACTTTGTCTCTTTTGTTTCTAAAAGAGACAAACTTTTATCTGGTTGGTGGTAGGTATAGAGCTCCTCCTTTCTTTTTTCGGTATGCCGCTCCGCTCGTGCGTGGCACTCCTTGCTCGCGGAGCGAAAACAAAGCTGGGGGAATTCTTCGTTAAGGGAAATCCTTTGATTGCGTATTGAATATAGATGCATGTCTTTCTTGTTCCACTAGCTAGGACCAAATTCTCACATGTCTGTTTCGTTATTACAACCTTCTTTTTTGATGTCAAAGACCAGAAGCTATGCGCAAATTCTCATTGGATCTCGGTTGTTCTTAACAGCGATGGCTATTCATTTAAGTCTTCGGGTAGCACCACTAGATCTTCAACAAGGTGGAAATTCTCGTATTCTCTATGTACATGTTCCTGCGGCTCGGATGAGTATTCTTGTTTATATCGCTATGGCTATAAACACTTTCTTGTTCCTATTAACAAAACATCCCCTCTTTCTTCGCTCTTCCGGAACCGGTACAGAAATAGGTGCTTTTTTTACGTTGTTTACTTTAGTTACTGGGGGGTTTCGGGGAAGACCTATGTGGGGCACCTTTTGGGTGTGGGATGCTCGTTTAACCTCTGTATTCATCTCGTTCCTTATTTACCTGGGTGCACTGCGTTTTCAAAAGCTTCCTGTCGAACCGGCTTCTATTTCAATCCGTGCTGGACCGATCGATATACCAATAATCAAGTTTTCAGTCAACTGGTGGAATACATCGCATCAACCTGGGAGCATTAGCGGATCTGGTAC
>NZ_CAUVXL010000142.1:13770-14419 GCF_963555915.1 Protofrankia sp. Cas4 | reverse complement strand
GAGCCGGGTGTGTGCTTCACTTCTGATGAGATTCACAGATCAGTAGATCCATTACGCTTTTCTTTGATAGCAAAGTTATCCTCAGGCCGTCCCTCTGTAGATGAGATTAGACCTCATGTTTGCACTCACTGGATGATGCACAGCGAAGTTCATATTTGATTACTCGATTCAAGACATGTTATTATGAGGTTCTCATCACAAGAAGATTTCATTCAAGCTTGGACCAGGGAATCTCTCGTCATTAAGGCTTAGTATTTCAAGTTTCTCAGGTCTCCTTGATCCGCGGTTTGAATCTTCTATTGCACCGCTTTTGATCTCTCTCCCAAAGCTTCCCCTGAATTTCTTCAATTCAGACTACCTTAAATCTATTGCAGGGGTGATAGGTAGGATTCTTAGATTTGATGGCCCAACGATAGCCGCCCTATCCAGACCACTGTGAAAATAGAACGCTCGCGTCTGCGTGGAGATAGATCTCTTAAAGCCTAGGCCAAATCGGATCTGGTTAGGAATGGGTGCAGGAGGAAAATGGCAGAAAATAATCTACGAGAGAGTTCCTAAGTTTTGTTCCCACTGCATGCTTCAAGGCCACGACAATGAAAGTTGCAGACATCTTCTTCAACCTATGGAAAAAAGAGAAAAAACCTAACCT
>NZ_CAUVXL010000142.1:10000-11009 GCF_963555915.1 Protofrankia sp. Cas4 | reverse complement strand
GATTCGATTGATGATAAAGAAAGAGAATTCTTGGTTCAGTTCTCCACCTTAACGACAGAAAAAAGGATTGATCAAATTCTATTGAGTCTGACTCATAGTGATCATTTATCAAAGAATGACTCTGGTTATCAAATGATTGAACAACCGGGAGCAATTTACTTACGATACTTAGTTGACATTCATAAAAAGTATCTAATGAATTATGAGTTCAATACATCCTGTTTAGCAGAAAGACGGACATTCCTTGCTCATTATCAGACAATCACTTATTCACAAACCTCGTGTGGGGCTAATAGTTTTCATTTCCCATCTCATGGAAAACCCTTTTCGCTCCGCTTAGCCCTATCCCCCTCTAAGGGTATTTTAGTGATAGGTTCTATAGGAACTGGACGATCCTATTTGGTCAAATACCTAGCGACAAACTCCTATGTTCCTCTCATTACAGTATTTCTGAACAAGTTCCTGGATAACAAGCCTAAGGGTTTTCTTATTGATGACGATATTGGCGATATTGATGATAGTGACCATATCGACCGTGACCTTGATACGGAGCTGGAGCTTCTAACTATGGATATGATGCCGGAAATAGACCGATTTTCTATCACCCTTCAATTCGAATTAGCAAAAGCAATGTCTCCTTGCATAATATGGATTCCAAACATTCATGATCTGGATGTGAATGAGTCGAATTACTTATCCCTCGGTCTATTAGTGAACTATCTCTCCAGGGATTGTGAAAGATGTTCCACTAGAAATATTCTTGTTATTGCTTCGACTCATATTCCCCAAAAAGTGGATCCCGCTCTAATAGCTCCGAATAAATTAAATACATGCATTAAAATACGAAGGCTTCTTATTCCACAACAACGAAAGCACTTTTTCACTCTTTCATATACTAGGGGATTTCACTTGGAAAAGAAAATGTTCCATACTAATGGATTCGGGTCCATAACCATGGGTTCCAATGTACGAGATCTTGTAGCACTTACCAATGAGGCCCTATCGATTA
>NZ_CAUVXL010000140.1:0-2500 GCF_963555915.1 Protofrankia sp. Cas4 | reverse complement strand
CTTCCTCATTCTGATTTTGGTTTTCGTATCACGGATCTTGGTTCGCGCTTTATGGCATTTCCACTATCAAAAAAATCCAATCCCGCAAAGGATTGTTCATGGAACTACTATCGAGATTCTTTGGACCATTTTTCCTAGTATCATTCCGATGTTCATTGCTATACCATCATTTGCTCTCTTATACTCAATGGACGAGGTAGTAGTAGATCCAGCCATTACTATCAAAGCTATTGGACATCAATGGTATCGGACTTATGAGTATTCAGACTATAACAGTTCCGATGAACAGTCACTCACTTTTGACAGTTATACGATTCCAGAAGATGATCTAGAATTGGGTCAATCACGTTTATTAGAAGTGGACAATAGAGTGGTTGTACCAGCCAAAACTCATCTACGTATTATTGTAACACCCGCTGATGTACCTCATAGTTGGGCTGTACCTTCCTCAGGTGTAAAATGTGATGCTGTACCTGGTCGTTTAAATCAGATCTCTATTTTGGTACAACGAGAAGGAGTTTACTATGGTCAGTGCAGTGAGATTTGTGGAACTAATCATGCCTTTACGCGTGCGCCCGGAAACATAGGCCGACGGCTGAGCCCACTCTGGCTCAGCCGCACCACCCGGGGTGCGAGCCACCCGAGAAGCAAGCTATTACAGCGAGCGGCTGGAGCTGTAGGGAGCCGAGGAGCAAAGCTGTAGATAAGATAGAAGAAGGGGCCAGGCTCCCGGTGGAGCAGAGGAGACGGTTAGGATAACGAACTTGAAACGCGGAGCCCGAGCGGCCGGCGAGCGAGTGGTTAGTGGCCAATAGCGCCCTAGTTGATGGCATTCCTATCCGCGGCTGGCACTCGAGGAACCACGGGGCACTCCATACAGAGCAAGTCTTGGGGATGAGACGCCCGCGCTAGGACCTCAATTCTCAGTAGGAGGTCGAACCAAGGACCTATGGAAGTCGGGGCTACCCCCTCCCCATGGGCAACTGTGTCCTGAGGAAGGAGTTTAGAGGCCTTATAGTAGCACGGACTTCTTTTTATTTCTAGGTCATGCGAAGGGGGCCAGTCCAAGATCGTACTCTTGCTCTACAAAGACAACAGACGCTCTCAACGGCTAGGCGCCACTCTCTTTCTGAGTTATTCCAGCTTCTTCATTCTTTCGTGCCGCGGTGAACAAACAAAACAAAAAAGAAAAAGGGCCGTCTCAGCGGAAGGAGAAGGACCTGCAACGGCAGAGACTACTGACCCTATTCTTGTTCCTAGCCGTCTGTTACGAGTCCGAGAAGCCTGGAATCCTAAATATGAGGGATCCCTCAAAATAGAGAAGGGCGGGCAGGGCTTCCGCAAGGGCCTCCCCCCTCTTCCCGGTCAAGATAGATGGGAAGGAGCCCTATCAAGTAAAGGCCATAACCAGCCTCTTTATTTATGTACGTACACCTTTCTTTCAAGGTGGGGCCGGGCCGCCCTTCCTCCTGCTAATCCGGCCATTTCCGAACCAGTCTTTCCCCCCCCATTCAATGGAGGACTTATCAATTCTTGCGATTCCCAGCCCCTTTAGCTTATTATTATAATTATATATATATAAATACTAAAAAAAAACTAGGGTTCCACACGGAAAAATAGGTTAAATGATATCTTTCTTCGAGAGGCCGGTCCGGCGCTCCGCGTGGTTATATTCGTACATGTTCCGACTCGCCAGTCATTATGGATCTAGTGGCATGGCGAGGCAAAGGGGGAGGGAGAACTACGAAGCTTCGTAGACTCGACAAATTTATCCGCTTCTAGAATAGAATGCAAGAAAGCACCCTTGTAGTTGTTGGGGAGTAGGGTTCCAAACCTTGTTTTTTAGTATTTTGATATAATAAGCTCCCCTTTCTTTCTCTAATAATAAGGTAAGGCTATGAAGCCCTTCCTTCAACAGGTTTTGGCTTGCCCCTTGTATAGGTTGGAGCTATGAAGCTTACCTTATTATTATGAAAAGGGGGAAAGGGCTTTTTCAGCTTGCTGCTCGCTTTCTCGCTTCCGAGAGGCCAAGGGATTGGATTTAACCTATGATCAGATCAGTGGGCAACCATAGTTTACTTTTTTCGTGGTGTTGTTGCCGTTGTTGAAAGCGAATTAAAAAGTGGGCTTCGCTTTTCGGAGCAGCTCCCAGCTCACACTATGGTGGAGGAGGTGCCGTGAAGATCTAGGAGTGTGAGCAGTACGAGCTGAAAGGCTCCCATACTGTTTGGAGGGCAGGGGGCATAGATGCCAAACAAACCTGACCCCTATCTATCGTCGTAGAAGCTGTTCCTAGGAAAGATTATGGTTCTCGGGTATCCAATCAATTAATCCCCCAAACCGGGGAAGCTTAAGCGGAAATGAAAGAGTAGGGTGAGGGATAAGGGGGGAAGCCACTAAATTGAAGGCTTCGCTCGCTCTAACGCTCGTTTAGTAGACAGCGAGTGGAGTGCATAAGCCCCTTTAGAGATAGGGGCGAGTACTACACGAGCTCGTAAGT
>NZ_CAUVXL010000139.1:0-11117 GCF_963555915.1 Protofrankia sp. Cas4 | reverse complement strand
CGGACGCCAAGTGTGCCGGACACAAGGTACGGCGGACACAATGTGCGAACGGCCCGGATCGGCCGTGTCGGGTCGTAGCCGGCCTTCTGCGCGGACCGTCGACGGTGGGGCGCCGCTCGCCACTGTCGAGGTAGCGTTCGCAGGTGCCATCCGTCCATGTGGTGACCACCGCAGCCGGGGCCAGATCGATCGGCGACATGAAGAGGCGAGGCCGACTGCCGCTCGCGGTGTACCCGCACATGCCCGGTCGGTTGGGCCTGACGGCCGACCAGGCGGCGGTATTGTGGCGCAGCGGTGGACCCGGCGCGGAGAATGGTCGGTTCTGGCTGCGGGCGTGTTTGAATGCCTACCCCGGACTCGCCTGGATTCATTCCGACTCGATGGGGGTCGACGACCTGCCACTGGCGGAACTGGCGGCTCGGCAGATAGTACTGACGAATGCGGCGGGCGCACATGCCCGACCTATTGCCGAATGGGTCATGCTTGGTGTGCTCATGGCAAGTAAGAGGCTTGTCGACTTCCTCGGGCGCTGCGCCCACGGTATCTGGGATACCAGCATCGTTCCGCGGGATCTGGTGGGCCGGCGTGCGCTGCTACTGGGTCTGGGTTCGATCGGCACGGAGGTAGCGAGGCTACTGGAGCCCCTCGGGCTTGACGTCGTGGCCGTGACCCGCAGCCCACGAGCCAGGGCGGTGGCCGGGGTCACGGCCGTCGTGCACGACGGCTCGTGGCGGGAGATGCTCGCTGACACGGACTTTCTTGTGTGCACGCTCCCGCTCACCGACCGGACCACGGGCCTGCTCGGTCAATGGGAACTCGCGCAGCTGCCGTCCCATGCGTGGATCATCAGTATTTCCCGTGGTCCGGTCATCGACCAGGATGCGTTGATCGCCCTGTTGGACGCCGGCCGCATCGCCGGGGCCGTTCTCGACGGCTTCAGCCAGGAGCCGCTGCCTGCGACGGATCCGTTGTGGCAGCGGCCGAATGTGGTCGTCCTGCCGCACCACACCTGGTGCTCCCCGAGCAGTCGGTCCCGGCTCGAGGTTCTCTTCGCCCATCAGCTCCGTCGATGGCTGGCCGGTGAGCGCCTGCTTAACGTGGTCGACTGTCGTCGCGGTTACTAGGACGTGGTGATGCACCGAAAAGAGGGCTGTTCAACCGGCATTGATGGACATTTCATCATGATGGTCGTCGGGGCACTGCCGCCTTGACCGTGACCGTCTGCCTAATCGGTGTCGATCTTGTTTCCCGAGGGCGCCAGAACATACCATTTTGCGCCGAACCCGTTGATTCCCTGACCGTTGACGTCCCCGGGGCTGGTATCACCGACGTAGTAGTAGAGCGGGTGGCCGCCGTAGGTGACCTCCCGCGTCCCGTCAGGTCGGGCCGTGGTACCGAGCAGAGCGACAGTGACGCCGGCGCCGGCTGTGGGCGCGCCCGCGGCGACGTATGGCGGCCAGGCCGCCGCGCAGGCTCCGCTGCACGACGATGTGGTGCCTTTATCTGCCTCGAAGAGGTACAGGGTCCGTCCGCCGGCGCCGACCAGGACATTACCGACCTTGGTCGGGCCGACAGCGACGGTCGCCGCCGTCGATACCGCCGTACCGCCGGTAGAAGGTACCGCCCCACCGCCCGTGGCAGGCGTCGTGTGGGCCGGGGTGCCGTAGCTACTCCCGGCACCGTCGTCGCTGCTGCCTGCGCACGCGGCGAGGACGGTGGCCACCGCCATGGTGGACACGATCATGCTGATTTTCTTCATCACGGCTCCCATTCGCTCTGACCGCCGGAGGACAGCCGTCGCTCGTCCCGGCGAGTGGTCACTGTTCATCACGTCCGGGCCCGCCCGGCGGTTCAACCCCCGCGCGGGTCGGCACAGCCGGCGACAGGTCGGCGGGCGGCGAGCGGCAGGTGACAGGCGGGCCACCGGCGGAGTCAGAGCGGTGCGCTCACCAGACGGCGGCCGTCGTCGGTCATCACCAGTACCTCACGGATCTTCTCGCGCGGCAGCCGTGTGCTGCCCTGGACCCGGGCATCCCCGGCGTAGGTCGCGACCCAGGTGGCGGCGACCTCACGTGTGCCGTCAGTGGCCACCACCACCAGCTGGCAGTGTTCCTCCGACGGCACCCCGCTGACAGTGATCGTTAGACTGGTACCGACGCCGACCTGTGCGAACGAGATCGTCGTATGCACCCGTGTCGTCGAATCCGTGGCGGACACGACCGTGCGTGCCGGGGGGTCGGACCCGGATATGCCCAGCCCTGCGGCAGTGCCGCTCACCGCGACCACTGCGGCTGCCGCAACGGCCAGCAGTCGATGACGGCGGCGGCGGCGCTGCGCCGTCACCGCCCGGGCGGCCGTGACCATCCGCGGTAGCAGGTCCGGCGATGGTGCGGGCAGTCCTGATGCCGCCTCCTGGGGGCTCAGCCTCGACAGCAGCCCGGGCAGCTCCGCAAACTCGCTGAGCGTGTCCCGGCAGCGGGTGCAGCCGGCCAGATGCGCCTGAACCGCGGTTCGTTCGGCTGGCTCCAGTGCCCCGAGGACCAACGCACCGAGCGTCAGCTCAGCCTGCTCGCACCTCATCTGCTCACTCCCCGCTCCCGCAGGGCGAGCTTCAGCGCCCGGAGCCCGTAGAACGCCCGTGACTTCACCGTCCCGACCGGAACGCCCAGAGCTTCGGCGGCCTCGGCCACCGACCGGCCCCGGTAGAAGGTCTCGACAATCACCGCGCGGTGTGCCGGACTCAGCGTTGCCAGCGCGTCCGCGACCAGCCAACGCTCCATCGCACGCTCGATGTCGTCCGCCGCGGGGACCTCCGTGACATCGACATGCGACACTTCGTACGGCCGTGACCGCCGTGCCCGGTACTGGTCGCACGCGATGTTGTGGGCCACAGTGAGCAGCCAGGACCGGATCGAGCCGCGATCGGGGTCCGCCACCGCGTCCAGGCGTCGCCATGCCCGCAGGAACGTCTCCTGCACAATGTCCTCGGCCCGTCCTCGGTCCCCGTCCGTCAGCCGGTTCGCATAGGTGAACACAGCGCTACCGTGCTCCTCTTGGAGCGCGCGTAGGACCGTTTCCTCGTCCCGGCGAGCCGTCACCTTCTCATCACGGCTGAACATGTCCGATGGTTCAGACGGATGCTCTCATCCACGCGGCTGGCTGGACCCGGACTGCCGGCCGGGCCGGCGACGGCTGGGCCGCGCGGGCCGCTGGCCGACCTGCGGCAAAATCGCGCGCACCGGCGCGACCGGAGCATTCCGCCGGCCGTCGGCGCCGTCTTCGCCTTCGTTCTGGACGTCGCCAGTGCGCCTGGCAGCCGTTGTCATCACGACCCGCGCGGCGGGCGAGCCGGGCCGGGCAGCGGTCGCAGTGCCGGTTGCGGTACCGGCTGCGGCGCCACGGCCATCGTCACCGCCCGTAGTGCCCGCACCGCCCGCGGTGCCCGCGGTGCCCGCACTGCCCGCGGTGCCCGCACTGCCCGCGGTGCCCGCGGTGCCCGCAGGCTTTGCGGCCTCGAGCTGATGAGCGACAGCCATCGCATGGTTGATCGGGATGGAGTACCCGGCCCGCATCCCGGCCGGCAGATACTCGTTGAACATCGTGGCAGCGGTGTCCATACCGACCACCTGACCCGCCGCGCTGACCAGCGGACCACCGGAGAAGCCGGGTTTGATCGCGAGGTTGGTCCTGATGAGGCCGGTCAGCTGCTCGGCGTTGCCGCCACCGGGGTCGGTGGCGGTGATGCTCTGGTTGAGGGCGGTGACAGCGCCGGTGACGACGGTCGGTGCCCCACCCTCGGCATTGCCGACGGCTGCGACGGAAGCGCCTATCGAGATCTTCGCCGAGTCTCCGATCGGCACTGTGGTCAGCCCGGCAGCGCCGCGCAACTGGAGCACGGCGACATCATTGGTTGCGTCGGCGCCGACGACCGCGGCTGGATACGCGCGTCCAGTGCTGGCGACGGTGACGGTTATGCTTGCGGCGTCCTGGATGACGTGATTGTTGGTGAGCACCTCACCGGCGGAGTTCAGCACCATGCCGGTTCCCGCGGCGGACCCGCTCTGCGAGGCGAGCGTGGAGACAATGCGCACCACACCCGGCGTGACCCGGTCTGCGACACCGGATCGCTGCGAGGGAATGGGGCTGCCGGTCGCCGCGGTGACCAGGCCGGGAGCGGCGAAGGTACGGATGGCCGGACCCGGGACGATGGTGGCGTCGAGGAGACCACCCGCCATACCGGACGCAGGGGTCCCCGTACCGATCGCGACGGCGGAGCCGGTCATGCACGCCGTCACACACCCAAGGGCGGCTGCCCGCAGTCGCCACGCGGAGGTACCGGGACGCTCCTCACCCACCATGCGGACCTCCTCGTGAGTCAACCGCCAGGGCTGGCGCCGCCAGAGCCCCGCGGTTCGAGCCCCTGCCGCTTTGCCGCACCTGCCGGCTGCCGACTGCCGACTGCCGGACCTCGACCACCGCGATCGAGGTCCGGCGGCCTAACCCAATCGCGTGGCCGTCCCCGGGCGATCACCGAACGGTCAGATGGGGGGCACATCACGCCGAAACCACTGCCAGCCCACCCGCATCGCGCCGTTCGGTGATCGCCCGGTGATCGTTCAGTGATCCTTCGGTGATCGCGCTCCCTTTCTGCTACCGGCCCAGACGTTGGCGGAGCCCGGCCAGGAGTATCTCCATCCCGAACCGGTACTCCTCGTCATGATCACAGGTCGCAAGATCGGGAACGGCCGCGGCCAGCGCGGGGAAGCCGCCCGCCTGGAGCTCCTCGATCTGTCGCGCCCACACCCCAGGCGATGGGGACCGCTCGACCAGCGAACTGCCGCCGCCGGCGAGTTCGCGCAGGAGGGCCCCGGTATGAAGAGCGACGATGGCGCGTATCGCGTGGACGGAGGTGGCCTTGTCGAAGCCGGCGTCAGCCAGCAGAGCCACCCCGGTATCGAACGCCCGGATAGCCACTTTCGAGCGCACCGGCCGGGTGGCCAGTAGAATGAAGGCAGCAGGATGAGCCAGCGCCACGCGGCGGAATTCATTGGCAATGGCCTGGACCCGGTCTTCCCATGGTCCGATCGTCGCCGGGGTTATATCGATTTCATCGAGTATGACCGTAGTCACCCCGTCGAGTACCGCGGCCTTGTTCGGAACGTGGTTGTACAGGGACATAGCCTCCACTCCGAGCACGCCAGCGAGACGGCGCATGCTGAGCGCGTCGACGCCGTCGCGATCGACGAGTCGGACAGCGGCATCGATGATCCGCTCACGACTGAGTGGCTGGCGGGTGCCGGCTCGGTTGCTCTTCGCCATGTTGGCTACTGTCCGTCCTCGGTTCACGGGACCTGTGGCTGCGCGAGACACGTGCCCGGCAGATCACCATCCGGTCATTCGGCGAACAAGGGGACCGGACGGGCCGGGTCGGAGCAGTTGAGAACTTACACGCGGCTGCTAATCCGGCGCCTGCGAACCCACCTCGCGATGACAGAGAGTCGCAATCTGGGTCGTCACGTCACGCAAGAGCGGGAGCGGCACAGATAGGGATGACGGTGCGGGGTACTGCGACTGCTACGGCGAATCCGCAGCCACGGGCGGGGAGGCGGGCCCGTCCGTGGCTGCGGATCGCGGTCTTCGGGTCGCGGTCTTCGGGTCGGCAGCGGCGACGCCGAGGACCTCTCGCGGGTGGTGCGCTCACCGTCGACGGCGTTCGACGTTCCGAGCTTGAACTTCTCGTGCTAGCGGATCCGTTGGTAACGGAAGGTCACCAACGCAACGACCGTTGCCCCTGGCAGCCCGTGCTTCCACTACCTGAAGTAGTTGCGGTGGAGCGATTCGTCGCCGTCCCAGCGGCCGGACACGGTGCCTGCCGGCAGAGCGTTCGTGGCCATGGCGGGTTTCTTTCTCTTCCTTGACTTACGGCGTAAGGGTGTCCTGGTACCGTGCCACGCCGACTGAACGTTGTCAACGCACACAGCTTCTGGTGGGGCCGGCCGGTGGGCTATCCCACGCATCTGCGGATCGGCAGGGGGATCCAGGTCACGGCGGCGGAGAATTCGTTGGGTAATCGGTTGAACCCAGGATGGTATTACTGGTAATGCCGATGAATTGGCGGCGGGATCGGCACGGAGCGCAACATCGCCGGGGCCGCCGCGACATGAAGCATGATCGACAGGTTCCGTCGACGGGGGCGGTCGTCCGTGGTGTCCGGGCTTGCCGTCGGTCCCGTGGCTGCCCGGTCACCAGGCATCGAGCGCGTCCCGGTCGACAATGCGTCCCGGTCGGATTACCGGCCGAACATCATCCGCCATTGTTCGATGGTACGAGGCCGGAAAACGGTATTGTCGCGCCGAACCGTCGACATTGGCGCCGACGGCTGTGCTGAATAGAGATGCCCGGGAAAGACGACCGGGTCGTCCGGGAGCGCGGCCAGCGCTCGCAGACTTGTGTACATGGCGTCGGGGTCACCGCCCGGAAAGTCGGTACGTCCACAGCCTTCCAGAAAAAGCGTGTCGCCTGCGACCAGTCGCCCGCCGTTCACCAGGAAACACTGGCTTCCGGGCGTGTGCCCGGGGGTGTGCAGCAGCCGGATGGCCACCGCGCCGACATCGACCACGTCGTCGTGGTCATGACTGACCAGGTCGGTGGCGCCGACCCCGGTGGTACGCCGCACCCATTCGGCTTCGTCGCGGTGTACGTGCACGGGAACCTGAACGCGGCCGAGCAGATCGTGCAGCCCGGGGAGGGAGAAACCGAGCATCTCGCCACCGACATGATCGGGATGATGGTGTGTGACCAGCACGCCGGTGAGCCGCATGCCGTCACCGGCAAGGGCCGCGAGGATGTCGTCGATCGCATACGCCGGATCGACCACGACCGCGTCCCGGGTTTCCTGATCGCCGATCAGGTACGTGAAGTTGACCATCTGAGTCGCGATCGGGTCGCCGACGGCGTAGTCGCGCCCGGACAGCAGCTGACGGAAGTACAGACGGTTGACCATGGGCCCAGGTTACGGCGGGCGCACCGTCGACGCTGCCGGGCGCTGCGCCGCGCTCGGTGTGGAGGGCCAGAACATTCTCTCGATCAAAAACCCCACATCGTTGCTATCAGTCACGGCTTGGAGATGTCACCGTCGGTCGATGTCAGCGTCGGCTACGTTGACCGTGGGTAGCGTACGATCAACTGGGTGTGTGGTGGGCGGCCTGGCGGTGTCGAGTCGGCACCGAGTATGACAACTGCAATCTTGCGGACGCGAGGCGTTCGTCCGGGCATCACGTGGACGTCGTTCTCCGCTGCTTTGTTCCCAGTACCCGTCTCATCGTCAGAAAGGTCATCCATGACCTCCCGTCGCAAGGTCGTCGGATTAACTGCTGTGATTCTCGCGTTCGGCTGTGTTGCCGCCGGCGTGACCGCCACCGCGGCCAGCGCCAATTCCAATGACACCGATCGACACGACTCCCAGCATTACCCGCGGAGTTACGAGATCGGGCTCTTCGGCGACATGCCGTACGGTCCCAAGGGCCGGGCGCAGTATCCCAACGTCATCGCCGACATGAACTCCCAGAACCTGGAGTTCTCCGTATTCGACGGCGACATCAAGAACGGCAGTGAGCCGTGCTATGCAGATGTTGACGGTTCCGCGCAGCAGGCTGGTCAGCCGGATGTCTACAAATACTCCCTGAATCTGTTCAGCCAGTTCCGGGATCCGGTCGTCTACGTTCCTGGCGACAACGAGTGGACGGACTGTGACCGGCCGTCCACCGTGGGGCCGACGTTCGATTCGGTCGACCGTCTGAACTACCTCCGCCAGGTTTTCTTTCCGGACAACCGGAGCCTGGGGAGTCGTACCATCCGGCTGACGAGGCAGAGCCCGCAGTACCCGGAGAACGTGCGTTGGACGCGTGGCCCGGTGACCTACGTCGGCATCAACGTCCCCGGCAGCAACAACAACTACATTCCCGACGGTGATGTCAAGGACGGCCCGCAGGCCGAGGCCAACGCGGAGTATGCCGCGCGTAACGCTGCCAACCTACAGTGGATCACCGATTCCTTTGCGGCGGCAAAGGCGAGCGGCTCGACAGCCGTCATGATCACTTTGCAGGCCGACATGTTTGGTGACAATCCCACTACCCCGGGTGGAACGACTACCGACCCGACCGATCATTTCGCCGACACCAAGGCCCTGCTGGCCCGCGCGGCGGTCGACTTCGGTAAGCCGGTTGTTCTGGTCAACGGTGACAGCCACTACTTCACGGTGGACAAGCCGCTCAGTGATGACGCGGGGAATGTGATCGAGAACTTCACCCGGGTGATGACGTTCGGTAGCTCGCTCAACCACTGGGTCAGCGCTACGGTCGACCCGACGGACCCGGCGGTCTTCAGCTTCCACCAGCACATCGTCACCGCGAACCTCCCCGTCTATACGTTCAACTGAGAGCTCCGTTGGAGCTCGCATGTGATCGGCGGGTCACCTCCAGGCGGTTCCCGGTCGGGCTGCCGGCCGAACCGGTATCAACCTACTAGCATGACATGTCGGCACCACGCCTGAGATAGGTGACCTGAGATAGGTGACCTACGTAGGTGACCTGAGATAGGTGGATCGTATCCGCCCCCCTTGACAGTTCTGACTTCATCGGCTTTGACTATTCATTTGTGCGTCGGTGGACTGGTCGGGACTGTCGAGGGGGAGCAGGATCATGAAAACGCTGAGTGTGCCAGTAGTGTTCATCCATGGTCTGTGGCTGCACTCGACGAGCTGGCGGAACTGGACCGAGTTGTTCACAGAAGCCGGCTATGAGACGGCGACTCCCGAATGGCCAGGGGCCGGCGCCACGGTCGAAGAGGCCCGTGGGAACCCGGAAGCGCAGGCCGGCAAGGGACTGAGCGAGATCATCAGTCATCACGGCGAATTTCTGCAGACCTTCGCCGCCAAGCCGATCGTCATCGGCCACTCCTTCGGCGGTCTCATCGCGCAGAGCCTGCTCGGCCAGAATCTGGCCGCGGCCGCGATCGCGATCGATCCAGCGCAGATCCGAGGTGTTCTGCCGCTGCCCGTCGCTCAGCTCAAGTCCGCGTTCCCGGTCCTGCGGAATCCGTTGAATATTACCAAGAGTTTCGTCCCGAACAAGCAGGAGTTCAGGTATGGATTCGGCAACGAGCTGAGCCGCGAGGAGTCCGACGAGCTGTATGACATGTGGACGATCCCGTCCCCGGCCCGCCCGTTGTTCGAAGCCGCGACCGCGAACGTCGCGCCGAATTCCCCGGCGAAGGTCGACGTGAAGAACTCGACCCGCGGTCCACTGCTCATCATCTCCGGCCGCCAGGATCACACGGCTCCCGATGCGGTCGCCCGCGCCACCGTCAAGTGCTACCGGCATTCGAGCGCGGTGACCGACCTCAAGCAGTTCGACCGTGGTCATTCCCTGACCGTCGACCATGGCTGGCGCGAGATTGCCCAGACCTCCCTGGACTGGCTTCGATCGCAGGGCCTGTAGGTACCGCCAGCTGGACTGCTCGACGGCTCTCGATGGGGCCTGCGCCGGGCGATACCCTGCCGACGTGGCAGCGAGTGCGGACGGGTTCGACGCGGTCGTCGTCGGCTCCGGTCCCAACGGGCTCACGGGCGCGGTCACGCTCGCCGAAGCCGGCTGGCGGGTGCTCGTCATCGAAGCCGCGCCGACCGCCGGCGGCGGGCTGCGCACCGAGGAGCTGACCCTGGCGGGGTTCCGACACGATGTATGCGCCACCGTGCTGCCGCTGGCGCTGGCCTCGCCTGCGCTGCGTGCGCTGCCACTGGCGGCGGAGGGCCTGCGTTGGGCACATCCGCCGGTGCCACTCGCGCACCCGTTTGAGGACGCGCCGGCGGCGCTGCTGCACCGCGATGTCGTGCAGACGGACACCGATCTCGGGGCGCGGTCGGGGTGGAGCCGACTGCTCGCCCCGCTCGCCGCCGACGCGGACCGCCTCGCCACCGGCCTGCTCGCCCCGCTCGATCTGCCCCCGCCGGCCCCGGTCACGCTGGCCCGGTTCGGGGCCCGCGGGCTGTGGCCGGCGACGATGCTCGCCCGGCTGGCGCTGCGGGGCGATCGTGGCCGCGCGCTGCTCGCCGGCCTCGCCGCCCATTCCATGCTCGACCTGGGCCAACCCATCACCGGCGGGTATGGGCTTTTCCTCGCGGTGCTGGCGCATGCTGTCGGCTGGCCACTGGCCGTCGGCGGGTCGCAGTCGCTCGCGGACGCCCTGATCGCACGGCTGCGCCGGCTCGGCGGGGAGCTGGTCACCGACAGCCCGGTGCGGTCTCTCGCCGAGCTGCCGCCGGCGGCAGCGGTGCTGCTCGACCTGACCCCACGCCAGGTGCTCACGGTCGCCGGCGACCGGCTGCCGGCCGGCTACCGGCGCGCGCTGGCCCGCTACCGGTACGGGCCGGGTGTGTTCAAGGTCGACTGGGCGTTGGACGGTCCGGTGCCGTGGCGGGACCCGTCCGTGGCCGGCGCCGCGACCGTGCACCTCGGGGGCACCCTCGCCGAGGTCACCGCGGCCGAACGGACGGTGGCCCGCGGCGGGCATCCCTCCCGCCCGTTCGTGCTGTTCGTACAGGCCGGTGTCGCGGATCCCTCCCGTGCCCCCGCCGGGCGGCACACCGCGTGGGCCTACTGCCATGTGCCGTCCGGTTCCACCGTTGACATGACCGAGGCGATCGAAGCGCAGGTGGAGCGGTTCGCACCCGGGTTCCGGGACCGGGTGCTGGGTCGGCACACGATGTCACCGAAGGCGCTGGAGGCGCACAACGCCAACGAGATCGGCGGGGACATCGGCGGTGGCACCGCCGATCTGCGTCAGCTCATTGCCCGCCCGGTGCTCTCAGCCCGGCCGTGGGCCACACCACTGCCCGGGGTGTACCTGTGCTCGGCTGCGACACCGCCTGGTGGCGGTGTGCACGGGATGGGGGGTGCGCACGCCGCCCACCTTGCTCTCCGTCATACGGGAGGTGCGCTCAGTAGGAATCCTGGTGGTCGCTGAGCCCGGACTCGCCGCTGCTGCTGAGGAATTTTCGGGCCGCGGCCTGGCCGTTCGCGAACAGTCGATCGCGGGTTTCCCGGTCGAGTGCGAAGTCG
>NZ_CAUVXL010000138.1:0-41829 GCF_963555915.1 Protofrankia sp. Cas4 | reverse complement strand
GCTCGTCGGCGGTACCGGCGGCGACCACCCGGCCCCGGTCGATGACGACGATCCGGTGCGCGAGGCGTTCGGCCTCCTCGAGGTACTGGGTCGTCAGCACGACGGTGGTGCCGTCGGTGACCAGGTCTTCGATGAGCGTCCACAGCTCGTTGCGGGTCCGCGGGTCGAGGCCGGTGGTGGGCTCATCCAAGATCAGCACGGACGGGTGTCCGACGAGGCTCGCGCCGAGGTCGAGGCGTCGTCGCATGCCGCCCGAGTAGGTCTTCACCTGGCGGTCGGCGGCCTCGGTGAGCGAGAAACGCTCCAGTACCTCCTGCGCCCGCCGGCGCCGTTCGGCCTTTCCGACGTGGTAGAGCAGCCCGACCAGTTCGAGGTTCTCCCGCCCGGTGAGCATCTCGTCCACGGCGGCGTACTGGCCGGCCAGCCCGATCATGGACCGCAGCCGCTGCGCGTGCCGGACGACGTCGTACCCGGCGATCGTCGCCAGGCCGCTGTCCGGTCGAAGCAACGTTGCCAGGATCCGCACCAGGGTGGTCTTGCCTGCGCCGTTAGGGCCGAGCAGGCCGAGGACCGTGCCGGCGTCAGCACTCAGGTCGACCCCGGCCAGGGCGTCGATCGACCCGAATCGCTTGGTCACCGCTCTTACTTCGATCATCGGCGTTGTCATCGCCCTCCCACTCTCCTCGTCCGGTGACAGCCTTCGTGACAGCCTCGGTGGCAGCCTCATCGTCGACGGCTCCCGGCCCGTTGTCTGCACCTGGCCGGGAGCTGTCGTGGGTCGTCGAGCCGAAACCGCCGCAGAGCAGGTCCCAGAGCAGGTCCCAGCACAGGTTCAGCCGACGGCGCGGGACGTCTGGAACATGGTGTCCAGGGTCACCGGTTCCAGTTTGCGGTCGGCGATGAGCTGCTGGATCTGGTCGAACAACCCGAGGATCGTCTGGTGGTTGGCGTGACCGATCATGATTGTTCCTGGCTGCAGGTAGCGGCGGGCCAGTTCCATGAGCTGCTCGGGGCTGATCAACGTCGAGTCCCCGAAACTTCCGTTCCACAACAGGATCCTGGTGAAGCCGAGTTCGCCCACCAGGGCGTCGACGTGTGCGTTGTGTGCCCCGTAGGGCGGTCGGAACCAGGGACGGGAGGTGATGCCGAAGGTCTGCTCGATCCACTCCTCGTTCCTGTCGATGTCCGCGCGGATCGCGTCGTCGGGGCGACCGAGCAGATTCAGGTGGGTCCAGGTGTGGTTCGCGATCTGGACCTGGCCGGCCTCGATCAGCGGACGGAGGGTGTCGGCGTGGCGGTCCCAGATTGCCCGGTAGGCACCGTTGGGCGCAAAGGTGATCGGGATTGCGGAGCGGCGGGCGAACTCCACGTAGCCGGCCACGGTCTCGGGCGAATATCCGTCATCAATCGTGATCGCGATCCGCCGGGTCGGTGCGGGCGCTCCGAACACCACCGACGGGCTGCCGGGCTGGGCCGGCGGGATCGGTGGGATTGCCGGCTGGGTTGTCGGGCCGACATGCGGCACGCTGGCCGGATTCCCGATGGTCCGCCCGGGAGCGGGCACCGGTGCCGCGATGGGACGCGGCCCGCCGGCGGCGCTGGGTCGTGGTGTCGCAGGTTCGCCCGAGCAACTGGTCAGGGCCTGCGCCGCGCCGACTGCCAGCAGGGTGAGCAGCGTCCGGCGATCCATGGTCGGAACGGTACAAGCCGTTCGAACGGGGTGGGGCCCCGCAGACATTCCCGGTGCCGCGGCGAGACGAAAGGTTCATGATCGCATTAACGCAGGTCGGCCGTGGTCCGACGTTCGGTCTCGTGCCGTCCCTGAAGGTCGTCTCAAGTAAGTACTGCGGCTGGCGGGAGGCTGCTGCTATTGTGACGTGCGTCCCATACTTTATTGAGTTCGACTCGATAAAGTCAGGCCACGTTCCCGGAGGAGCGCATGGACCGGCGCATGGACCGAAGGACCGGGCTCTACATCGACGGCCGCTGGCGGGCACCGAGCGGTGACGGGACGATCGAGGTCGTCGAGGCTGCGACCGAGGAGACCATCGGCGTGGTGCCGGCGGGCGAGGCTGACGATGTCGCCGCCGCCGTCACCGCCGCTCGGGCGGCCTTCCCTGCCTGGTCGACGAGCCCGATCGAGGCCCGGGTCGCGTTGTTGCGGGAGCTCGCCGACGGGCTGGACGCACGCGGTGGGCAGCTGGCGACGATGATGAGCCGTGAGGTCGGCACGCCGCTGGTCACCTCCGAGCGGGTCCAGGTCGGCCTTGGCGTGTCGGTCATCCGCTCGATCGCGGACGTCGCCGAACGGCTGCCCGCCCAGGAGCGGATCGGCTCGTCGATCGTGCTGCGCCTCGCCGCCGGAGTGGTCGGCGCGATCACGCCGTGGAACTACCCGCTGTACCAGCTGACCGCCAAGGTCGCGCCAGCGCTCGCGGCCGGATGCACCGTGGTGGTCAAGCCGAGCAGCGTCGCGCCGCTGGCCGCGTTCGTGCTCGCGGACGTCGCCCACGAGATCGGTCTGCCCGCCGGCGTCCTGAACATCGTGACGGGCCGCGGGGCCGTGGCCGGGGAGACCCTGGTCAGTCATCCCGAGGTCGACCTGGTCAGCCTGACCGGGTCGAGCGCCGCGGGCGCCCGGGTCGCCCAGCTCGCCGCGCCCGGCATCAAGCGGCTGACCCTGGAGCTCGGCGGCAAGTCCGCCTTCATCCTCTGCCCGGATGCCGACCTCGACCGTGCGGTGGACAGCGCCGTGCGCGGCTGCTTCGTCAACAACGGCCAGACCTGTTCGGCGACGACCCGGCTGCTGGTCCCCCGCGACCTGCTCGACGAGGTGGAGGAGCGCCTGGTCGCTCTGGTCGGGGCGCACGTCGTGGGCGACCCGCTGGACCCGGCCACCACGATCGGGCCGGTGGCCTCGGCTGCGCAGGCGCGTTCGATCGCGTCCTACCTGGACAAGGCCGCGTACGAGGGCACCGTGCTCGTCGGCGGTCCAGGTCCCGTGCCCGGGCTCGACCGCGGGTACTTCGTGCGTCCCACCGTGGTGAGCCGGCTGCGCAACGACGCCGTTCTCGCCCGCGAAGAGATCTTCGGCCCGGTGCTCGCGGTCATCCCGGTCGCGGACGTCGACGAGGCTGTCACCGTCGCCAACGACTCCGACTACGGCCTGTCCGGTGCGGTGTTCGCCGCGGACGACGCCGCCGCGGTCGCGGTGGCGCGCCGGTTGCGCACCGGCCAGGTCTCGATCAACGGCGGCCGGTTCAACGTGCGAGCGCCGTTCGGCGGTTTCCGGCGTTCCGGTGTGGGCCGTGAGCTGGGCGAACACGGGCTGGCGGAGTACTTCGAGCTGATGTCGCTACAGCTGCCGGCGGATGCCGGCCGTGCGTCGGGGCCGGCCGTGGCATGACTGACGGCGGGCTGGAGCATGACGGCGAGTTACAGCATGGGGTCGGGGTTCTCGCCGCCGGTCCGGCTGACGCGGTCACCGCCTGGGCGGGGCTGGACGCCGCCGGCATCGCAGCCGCGGTCGTGGCGTCCCTGGCCGCCGCGGAACAGACGGTGAGCTGATGTCGGCAGACAGCAGCGACAACCAGCCGCCGGGCACGGTCGTCGTGACTGGAGCGGCCCAGGGCATCGGACGCGCGTTGGCCCACCGCCTCGCCCACGACGGCCACACGTTGGTGCTCGTCGACCTCGTGGCCGAGTCGCTGCGCCGTGTCGCCGACGATCTCGGCGCCCGCGCGGTCGTGCTCGACGTCACCGATGCGGACGCGGTCGCAGGCCTGGTGCAGGCCGCGCCGGACTGCACGATGCTGGTGAACAACGCCGCCCTCGTCATCGAAGGCGCGCTGGCGGACACCAAGGCCGCGGACGCGCGCAGAGTCCTCGACGTCAACGTCGTCGCGCCGTTGCTGGTGTCCCAGACGCTGGCGCCGATCATGGCGGCCCAGGGCGGCGGCAGCATTGTGAACCTCTCCTCGGTCACTGCCCGTTACCACCCGCCCGGGACCGGGCTGTACAGCGCGTCCAAAGCCGCGCTGGAAGGGCTGACTCGGGCGCTCGCGGTGGAGTTCGGGCCGCTGGGTATCCGCTGTAACGCGGTGGCGCCCGGCACGATTCCGACCCCGGGCTCCGACGCCCATTACGGCGACGAGAACGCGCGGATGCGGCGGGCGGCGGTGCTGCCGCTGCGCCGGCTCGGCACGGTGGACGACATCGCCGAGGCCGTGGTGTTCCTGCTCTCGTCGCGCGCAAGCTATGTGACCGGTGAGGTTCTCGCTGTCGACGGTGGCTACACGGTCGCGGGCGGTCACTTCTTCCGGCTTGCTCGGTCCACCCGAGATGGAGACAGCAGATGACCATTGACGCCCAGTCGTGTCCGTTTCCAGGGCTTGACCTGTCCAGCCCGCAATTCCTCGCGGCGCCGGAGGACTGGTACGCCCGGATGCGGGAGCAGGCACCGGTCTGCTTCGCGCCGGGCAACGGCTGGTACGTCGTTGCCAGCGCCGAACTCGTCCGCGAGGTCCTGCGTGACACGGCGACCTTCTCCTCCGCGGGCCTGAGCAAGCATGCACCGCCGCCGCCGGAGGTCGCCGAGGAAGTGGCCGCGATCCGCGCCCGCGGCTGGCCCTACGTTCCGGCGCTCGGGACCAATGATCCGCCCCGGCACACCCAGTTGCGCAAGCTCGTCAACAAGGCGTTCACCCCGCGGGCGCTGGCCTGGATGGAGCCGCTGGTCCGCCAGACCGCCGATAATCTTGCCGCTGCCTTACCCGACGGTGAGCAGGTCGACTTCTACACCGCATTCGCGGAGCCGTTGCCGGCCTGGGCGATCTGTCGGGTGCTGGGGCTGGCTGACTCACGCCGTGGCGATGTCCGACGGTGGACGCTCGCGGCCACGGCCACCATCGGTGCCCGGCCGGACGCGGCGGGCTGGATCAGTACTGAGGAGGACCTCCTCGACTACCAGCAGGCGATCGCCGCCGAGGTCGACCGGTGCCGCGAGGAGCCGGGGGAGGGACTGCTGTCGCAGCTGGTGGCCGCCGCCGGCGACCTCGGACCCGGCGAGGAGCCGATCGAGCTGGCGCACCTGCTCACGTTGGTACGTGAGCTGCTGGTCGCCGGGAACGAGACGACCGGTCGGCTGATCGCGGCAGCGGTCTACCTGCTGGACCGGCACCCGGGGGAGTGGGAGCGGCTGCGTGCCGACCCGCAGCGGGCGGGCGCGATCGTGGAGGAGGCGCTGCGGTGGTCGACCCCGGCCCAGGTCGCCTACCGTCGCGTCACCCGGGACGTCCGGCTCGGTGGTGTCGACATTCCCGCCGGATCCCGCCTGGTGGTGTCCTTCGCCTCCGCCAATCGGGACTCGCTGGCTTTCGCGGGTCCCGACGGTTTCGATCCCGACCGGCCGGGCGCACGGACCCATGTGGCTTTCGGCCAGGGGCCGCACATGTGCGTGGGCGCCGGGCTTGCCCGCATCGAGGGCGTGACGGCCCTGCAGGTACTCGCGGAACACGTCGACTCTCTTGCCGTGGTCAACCCCGGGCAGCTGCGCTACACCCCGAGTTTCATGGTGCGGGGCCTGGACTCGTTGCCCGTGATCGTGCGCCGCCGTCCCGCTGTGCGGGAGAACGCGTAGTGACCGCCTCCTGGCACCGGTGTCCTCGTCCGGTTATCGTGCCTTCTATCTGTATGTGAAGTAAAGAAACTCAGTGGATTGATCATGGCTTGACCATGTTCCCGAGGAGGGGGTCCGCATGTCGACCCGACGTCCGTTCCGTTTCGCTGTCCAGAGCTACCGGGCGGCTGACGCCCGGGAATGGAAGGACACGGTCCGCCGGGTCGAGGAGCTGGGCTATTCGGCCCTGCACGTCTGCGACCACTACATCGGGGCCGGGCCGGCGATGGATCCCACCGGTCATCGGCCGGTGACGCTCGCGCCGGTGCCGGCCATGGCCGTGGCCGCCGAGGTCAGCTCGGTGCTGCGGATCGGCTGTCGCATGTTCTGCGTGGGTTACCACCAGCCGGTGGTGCTGGCCAAGGAGATCGCGACGCTCGCGGTCCTGGCCGAGGGCCGGATCGAGGCCGGCCTGGGCGCCGGCTGGCTGGAGGCCGAGTACACCGCGATGGGGGTGCCGTTCGACAGCGGGGCGCACCGGGTCGATCTCCTGGCCGAGGTGCTGGAGCTGCTCGACATCTGGTTCGCCGGCAAGGATGTCGCCGTGGACGGTGGCCAGGTGCGGGCAGCGGGCTTCGCCCCGCTACCCGTCCCGAAGCTGCGGCCGCCGCTCATGGTCGGCGGCGGCTCGCCGCGGGTGCTGCGCCTGGCCGGCGAGCGCGCCGACATCGTCAGCATCAACTTCGACAACCGGTCCGGGGTCATCGGACCGGCCAGCATCGCGGGTTCCGGGCCGGAGCAGACCCACCGCAAGCTGGCCTGGGTCCGCCAGGGCGCGGGAGAGCGGTTCGACGACATCGAGCTGGAGACCGCGGCCTACTTCGTCGCGATCGAGGGTGCGGCGGGAACGACCGAGGCCGAGCTGTCGGCCCAGACCGGCCTGGACGCGGCGGGTCTACGCGCGTTCCCGCACGCGTTGGTGGGTTCGGTGGACGAGATCTGCGACCAGCTTGAGCGGCGGCGCGAGGAGTACGGCTTCTCCTATATCACCGTCGGCGACCGGGTGCTCGACTCCTTTGCACCCGTGGTCGCCCGGTTGACCGGTCGCTGAGAAACGGATGCGCGGAGAAACGGATTCAGGGGTGCAGGACACCGCGGTTACCGTCGGTCCATATGCGGGTGAGTTCCCGGCGGGTGAAGCGCCAGCCCTCGGGCGTGCGGCGCAGCTGGTCGTCATAGCGCGCGCCGATGGTGTAGAGCTCGCCGCCCGGCACGCCGTGCCGCACGTGCTGGGCGTGGACGTAGGCGGTGTGCTCGGCGGTGTCGCCGTGTACTCGCACCACCGAGTTGGTGATCTGATGCTGGGTGGCGTCCAGCGATTCGAGTACGGACCGCAGCGACTTGATGATCGCGTTCTGGCCGGTCAGGTCGCCGATGGACCCGCCATAGGTGCACACCGCGTCGTCGGTGAACAGGCCATCCAGGGCTGCCCAGGTCCTGGTGTCCAGAGCGGTGGCATAGGCCGCCACCACGTCGAGGATGGCGCCCCGGTCGGCGAGTTCGGCGAGTTCGGCGAGCTGTCGGGCGAGCGCTGCTGGTACGGGGGCTGTCGTCATGGTGCTGGACCGTACCGCCGGTCGGCATGGTTTGTCATGGGTGACTACAGAAAGTCCATCCAGAACGTTCATCCAGATAAGATCTTTTCCGATGAAAGCGATGAAAGCGATGAAAGCGAGGACGCCGATGGTGACACCGCCGGTACGGGGCTGGGAGGACCTCTCCGCTTTCACGCTCGACGACGACGGCGAGGCGGAGCTGCTCGCGCAACAGACGGAGTGCACCGTGGTCTGGGTGAACGCGACGGGGCATCCTCTCGGCGCGGTGGTCAACTACATGTTCCGTCGGGGTCGTTTCTGGGTGACGGCCACGGACTGGCGGCCACGGGTCGCAGCGATGCGCCGTGACAACCGGGTGTCCGTCGTGGTGAGTAGCAAGGGCTCCGGCATCCCGGCGCGGCGCTCGCTGACCTACCGGGGGCTGGCCGTCGTCCACGACGACCGTGCGACCAAGGACTGGTTTCTGCCGGAGTTCGCCGCGGCGATGCGACCCGGTGATCCGGCCAAGCAGGCGGAGTTCGCCCGCTTGCTCGATTCGACGGCCCGGGTGATCATCGAGGTCGTTCCGCAGCGGCGTACCGGCTTCGACGGGGCGAAGATGTGGGCCACCGCACCGCAGGTGGCACCCGAGGACCTGGGCGCCCAGTGAGCGCGGGTCTGGACGCAGCCGCGCCGGACGATCTCGGCGGTGTGACGCTGGCGTTTCACACCCTGGCGCCGCTGGAGCCACTGCGGCGGGCTCAGGTGGCCCGCGCCGCCGGCTTCACCTCCATCGGCCTGAGCCTGAGCTGGTTGCGCGACTGGCTGGCTGCCGGGCACAGCCTGGCCGAACTGGAGGACCTGTGTGCCGAGGCCGGTGTCGTCGTGGGGGAGCTGGAGGCGTTGCGGCCGTTTGGCGCAGCGCCCGACGCGGCCGAGGACCTCTGTTGGAGCGCCGCGGACCGGCTACGGGTTCCCTACGTCGGCGCTCTCGGTTCCTACGAAGGCGGTCTGGATGAGGCTGCGGCTCGGTTCGCCGCCCTCTGCGACCGGGCGGCGGGCGTGGGTGGGGGTGGCGGTGTCGTGGTCGGCATCGAGTTCCTGCCGTTCACCAATCTGCCCGACGCGGCCACGGCGGCGTCGGTCGTGCGCGCGGCCGGTCGCGCCAACGGCGGGATCTGCGTGGATGTCTGGCATGTCTACCGCGGCGGCCAGACCCTGGACGATCTCACCGCCGGTATCTGGCCGTCCGTGGTGCGGGTGCAGCTGTCCGACGGACCGCTGGTGGCCGAGGACGACGACCTGTTGGCCGACTGCCTGGCCAACCGGCGGCCACCCGGTGACGGCGAGTTCGACCTGGCCGGTGTGCTGACCGCCGCGACCCGGTACTGCCCGCAGGCGGGTATGTCGATCGAGGTTCTGTCCAACCGCCTGCGTGCGCAGCCGCCGGCGGAGATCCTACCGTTACTCGCCGGCAGGCTGCGATCACTGTTGCGGGGCCGCGATCAGCCCGTCCCGACCTGATCGTCCATTTTTGATCATTCGGTACTTAGAGCGCCCGGCAATAGCCCCGCGACGCCGCGTCCCCTATTGCCGGGCGCTCTTACTGTCGACATTCTATAGTTTCTTGGTTGTGATGGGCGTCACGACATCTTGCGATCATGGAGGTGTGACGGTTGGTCGACGATCATGAAAGCGCACCCTTCGCCACCGCGGACGGCGGCCTGACCACCGGCAGCCCGCCGGCGGCGCAGGCGGGCTCCCACCGGTTCGCCCAGCGCGTTCCCCTGATTCGAGAAGCTGGAAGGCGAGGACTGTGACCGCGATGTCGCCATCGGCTCCCTCGGCGGTCATGACCCAAGCGTTGGAGGTCGGGATCGTCGTCGCCGACCTGGCCGGTATGGTCCGCTTCTACACCGAGGCGCTGGGATGTAGTGAGGTCCACCGTTCCGATGTCCCGGCCGAGCTCAACGCGCAGCTGGGCCTGGGCGGGGCGACCACGGTGGTCTGGCTACGCACGCCGTGGGGAGAACGGATCAAGCTGGTGCGTCCCACCGCCGACACGGCTGCGGTCACCCCCGCCGTGCCGATCGCCACCCGCCGCGGCCTTGCCTACCTGACCTTGTACGTCACCGACGCCGCAGCGGTCGCCGAGCGGATGCGCCACGGGGGAGCGAGCCCGCGCTCGGACCCGGCGCTGGTCGAGGCGAGCGGGCGGCGGATCGCCTTCTGGGCCGATCCCGAGGGTAACGTCATCGAGCTGGTCGAGGATCTTCGGCAGGCCTGATGAGCCCGGCCTGATGAGCCCGGCCTGATGAGCCCGGCCTGATGAGCCCGGCCGGGTGAGCCCGGCTGCGCGGGTCGGGCACACTTCCCGGACTTTCTGTTGACAACACATAGTTAGTGCCATGTAATGGCCGTCACATCAATGACGGCCACCACATGGATGTCCGTACTGGCGCCTGGCGTCAGGGGAGAAGGGACGCGTCGTGCAGAGCTGGGTCGCAGACTGGGAGCGCAGCCCGCGGCTGCCGCATTACACCAGGGCAAACGCGGGCGAGACGCTGCCCGAGCCCGCGAGCCCGTTGGGCTGGACGCTCGCCTATGTGCACGTGCTGCGGGCCTGGCGGCAGGGCTTCATCGACATCGGCGTCTACCGCGAGGATGAGCTGTCGATCGACCGGCCCGAGATCGCGGGGCTCTTCGGGAGCTACTTCTACCTGAACCTGTCCCACATGAGGCTGTTCTCCCTGCGTCTGGGCATGCCGGTGGAGCAGACCGACCTGGCCTTCGTCGGCCAGCGCCCCGACATCCCCGCCTACGTTTTCCATCCCGACCATGTGGACGCCGAGCGCTCGGCGGCTGCCGGCGCCTCGGTGCAACGGTTGCTCGCGGTCACGGAGTTCACCGATGCCGTGGCGGACCGCGAGCGTGTGCGGGCGATGCGCCGTGACCGGCCCGACCTCACGGCCCTGTCCGACGCCGAGCTGGTCGCCCGGGTCCGGGCGCTGCTCGACGAGAGCGAGAAGAGCATCTTCTACCGGCACCTGGTCTCCACCCTCCCGGCGAGCTTCGGGCCCGGCATCCTCGGACCGCTGTGCGAAAGCGTGGGCCGCGGTGGCGATCTGCTCGATCTGATCAGCGGCATCGGCGACATCGACTCCGCCTCGCCGGCGGTGGGGTTGTGGAACCTGTCGCGCATCGTGGTGGGGTCCGGCGAGCTGGCCGCGTTGTTCGACAAGGGCTCGGCCACGGTGGCCGCCGCGCTGGACACCGATGCCACCGGCGACGTCGGTGCGTTCCGCGATGCCTTCGCCGCGTTCCTCGGCGACTACGGTGATCGCGGTCCCAACGAGTGGGACATCCACTCCCTGCCGTGGGAGGTGGACCTGACCGCGGCGCTCACCCTGGTCGACCGGCTCCGCAACAGCCCGGAGTCGCACTCGCCGGCGGTGCGCCACGAGGCACTCGCCGCCCGCCGGACACAGACCGCGGCGGAGATCCGCACGGTGCTCGCCGACAACGCGCAGGCGCTGGCCACGTTCGACGTGGGCATGCAGGCCGTCGACGTCTGGATGCCCGCGCGGGAACGCACCAAGGCCAACTGTGTCGCCGCCCTGCACGAGATCCGGATGACAATCCGTGAGCTCGGTCGCCGCGGTGTCGTGGCCGGCCGTTTCGGTCGGCCCGAGGACGTCATGATGCTGCTCGCGGATGAGCTCGACGCCTACCTCGCCGACCCGGCCCGCTTCACCGAGGTCATCGCACAGCGGCTGGTCGAATACGGCGAGCTCGCCGAGCTGGAGCCGCCGTTCTTCGTCGCGCAGGACCCCGACATCGAGCGCTGGCCGCGCCGGGACCGGGAGCGTCCGGAGCCGGCGATCGTGGGGGATGTGTTCACCGGCGTCGGAGGCAGCCACGGGACCTATACCGGCCGCGTTCGGGTGGTCACCGATCTGGCCGAGTGTGACGCTCTCGAACCCGGCGAGGTCCTCGTCTCCCCGATCACGGACGCGGCGTGGACGCCGCTGTTCCTCGTGGCCGGCGCGGCCGTGGTGGACGTGGGTGGGCTCAACAGCCACGCGGTCGTGGTCTGCCGGGAGCTCGGCATCCCGTGTGTCATCTCGGTGGGGGACGGCACGTCGCGGCTGCGCGACGGTGTTGAAGTGACTGTGGACGGCAACGCCGGCACTGTCACGGTGCTCTCGGCCGCGCCCCTGGCCGCCGCAGGCACCACCGGAGTCTGAGCCCCGTCCGCGTGTCATCGTCCACCCGGGTTTCGTCGCCCGCCCGGCGTCTGAGCCCGTCCGCGTGTCATCGTCCACCCGCCCGCATATCGGGTCTGTACTCCTGAACCACTCGCAGTGGGTGATGTACCGCAGCCCTGGGTGGACAGAATCGGTGACGGAGAAGCTCCGGGCTGATGTCGCACGGCTCGTGATGGTGTCGCTCGCGCACACCATCACCGATGGGCGACAGGGTGACGGACACGGTCGCAGACGACAAGGTGGCGGATGATGGCTGATCAGGAATATGACCGGGGATTTCAGCCCAGTCGAGGACTCCTGATAGGCGGGGGCCTGCTCGTCGGGATCGGTGGCCTGTTGGGGGCGACGGGCATGGTTGTGCTCAGCGTCGCGGTGGTGTCGGCGACCCGGCGCTGGGCGGAGCAGCTGGAGGTGCCGCCCAGCGAGATCGCGAAACTCAAGGTGGCGCAGGCCAGGGCGGCCACCTCAGCGGCCACATCAGCTGGCGCCGACGCCTGGCGCGGTGGAACTCCGAGCGGCTCGCCGTCCTCGCCGTCCTCGCCGTCCTCTCCGTCCTGACGGCGGCCCGGCCGCTCTTTGGGGTTCGCCGTTCGGACGGCGGCCCGGCCGCTCTTTGGGAACGATGTGAATCTGGTGCTGTGGGAAGAGCATCAGATTCACATCGTTGAGCCGTGCGGGTGGGATGACCCGTCGTGCTCGCGACAGTGGCGTTTGGATCTCCCAATGAGGGCTTACCGTCGGGAACCGTGAGTGTCTATGCTCAATCCCGACGCCGAGTGGGAGAGTGCATGGCCGATCAGATCATGCTGGGCAAGACGGCCCGGGTCACTGGGACGATCATGCCGGGTGTAGTGGGCGAGGTGATGGTCTCCGTGCGCGGGGGTGCGGAGGCGTTCCACGCCTATGCCGCTGAGGACGGTGTGACGATCGCGGTCGGAGCGCGGGTTCTCGTCGTGGAGTATCACCCACCCCGTACCGTGTTCGTCACCAGATTGTGAATACGCCGGTGCTGTTCCCGCCGGTGCTGTTCCTGCCGGGCCGGCCGGTGTATTCCCGTAATCTCGGCGGTCCATGATCTCAGCAGAGGAGATCCAGTGATCCCGATCCTCATCGCAGCGGGTGTGGGCATCATCTTCGTCGTGGGCGTCGTCAAGTTGATGTGGCGCGTGGCGGAACCTAATGAAGCCTTGATCATTTCAGGTTTACGAGCATACCGGAACCCGGACAATGCCGTGGCCGAAAGCCTCGGTTTCAAGATTGTGACCGGGAAGGGAGTCCTGGTCATGCCGGGCGGACAGAATGTCCGTCGCCTCTCCCTGGACCTGCAGGCCGCCCAGTTGAGCGTCGACTGCGTCACCCAACAGGGAATCCCCGTGGGTGTGCGCGGTGTAGTGATCTTCAAGGTCGGGGACGATTACGCCTCGATCGCCAATGCCGCCCGAAGGTTCCTCGACCAGCAGAACAAGATGGAAGCCCGGGTGCACAATGTGTTCGCCGGTCATCTCCGGGCGATGGTCGGCCAGCTCACCATCGAGGATATGATCAGGGATCGGGAGAAGTTGACGGCCCTGACCCGGGCGAGTTCCGGCACGGAGATGCAGAAACTCGGCCTGATCGTCGACTCCCTGCAGATTCAGGAGATCGACGACCCCACCGGCTACATCAAGAACCTCGGGCGTCCTCATGTCGCCGCCGTGGCCTCCCTGGCGCGGATCGCCGAGGCCCAGGCCGATCGGGAGGCGACCGAACAGGAGCAGATCGCCGCCGCGCTCAAGGCCGAGGCCGCTCGGAACAGCGCGATCAAGCAGTCGGGTTTCCAGGCCGAGGTCGACGAGGCCGCAGCGCGGGCGCAGCAGGCCGGCCCGCTGGCCGAGGCAACCGCCCACCAGCAGGTGGTGGTCGAGCAGACCAAGGTCGCCCAGCTGGAGGGTGATCGGGAGGAACAGCGCCTACAGGCGACGGTCCGCAAGCCGGCGGACGCCCGCGCCTACGAGCAGACCACCCTGGCGCGTGCCAGTCGCGACGCACAGATCAGCGCGGCGGAGGCGAGCGCCCAGGAGACAACGCTGGTGGCTGCGGCGCAGGCCGAGTCGACCCGGATCATCGGGGATGCTGACGCTCATGCCCGGCGCGCGATCGGTGAGGCTGATGCCGCCACCCTGGCGGCGAAGGGACTGGCGGCGGCTGAGGCGATCAGGGCACGGGCGGACGCTCTTTCGGTGAACCAGGATGCGGTGATCGGCCAGCAGCTCGCCGAGCAGTGGCCGGCCATCGTCGAGGCGGCGGCGAAGCCCTTCGGCGACGTCGACCAGATGATTCTCCTCAACGGCGCGACCGGTATCGCCGAACTGCTGACCCAGGCGTTATCCCAGGGCAGCGCAGGCCTTCAGCTCGCACGGTCGCTGCTCTCGGGCCAGTCACAGTCCGGCCAGTCACAGTCCGGCCAGGCACCGGCCGGTCGTTCACCGGCCGACAACGGATCCGTGAGCATTCCGGCACCGAAGGTCGACATTTCCGTACCGAAATCCGCCACCCTGGACACCGCCTTACCGGCCGAGGAATCCGACGACGTGTAGCCCACCCGCGTCCCGACCTTCTGGGTGATCCGGCCGAGCCGCTGGATCGGGACAGATCGGGCAGCGCGACCGAGCCGTGTCAGCCGTCGTCGGGACGCCTTCGGTTGTCTTCAGGCCCGTCGTCCATGCCTCGGCCACCGTGGCGAGGTCGCCCTCAGCCCGCGGTGACGGGGCTACCAAGGATGTAGCGGAATGGTCACGCCACGGAAAAGGCCGCCCGAGGGCGAACTCGGCGAGACGGACAAGAAGTGCAACGCCGAGCTCTCCGCTCTTCGGGCATCCGTCGAGCGAGTCGTCGCGCAATTCAAGTCGTGGCGCATACTCCATACCGACTATCGATGCCCATACCGCACCTACCACGATGCATACGATGCGACTCGTGGATTATTTTTCTTTTCAATTTCATGGGGTTTTGAATAACCCGCTGGATTGCCGTAGCGGCTGGATCGTTCAATTCGCCCAGAATCCCGCCACGCGGCCGGCATCGTCGAAGCCGAAGAAGGAGACCCCTGCCTTGTTAGTCGGCAATCTGTCCGCGCCGTAAGTCCTCAGCGCTACGTTGATCTTCTGTGTACTCCACTTTGTAATATCCAGACAGAGTTCCGCTTGGGCATCCGCCAGCCGCAGCGTCTGACAGATACGGCATCGGTGCGTCCGGGCGCAACGCAGTCGGACGAGTTCCGTCGTCACCGAATCCAGGGCCTGGCCGCGTACCACGGCGTCCTGATACGTCGCGAGCACCTTCCGCATGGAAAGGTCGAGGTGCGGCTCGCTCTTCGCGGTGTCGGCCACGGCTGACGTCGGAGCAGGCGCCGCTGCCGCTTCAACGACTGGCGCCAGCAGGACCTGCGCGACCATCTGCAAACGCTGGGTGAATTCGATGGCATACAGCGCGCCGACGAAATCGGACAATTCTGTGCGCCCCAGCTGGTGAGCCAAGACGTCGAGCGCCGCCGTCGTCATCCCGCTGACATCCATGACGAACTGTTCGGCGAAGGCCAGGCATTCGCGTTCCACGGGCGAGAAGTGCGTCGACGTCGAATACGCAGGCAGATCATCGATCTTCGCCTCGGAAAGATCTCCAGTGCGAGCAGCCGGGGACCGGGCCGCTTCGCCGGCCCGGTTACCGATTAGGCAAGCCACCCGTAGCCGCATGAGTTCGAGCAGCGCCGGTTCGGCAGTACGCCAGGCGTGTTCGTTGACGCGGTCCAGCAACTTGGGTGGCGTCCGGACGGAGAGCGCACAGCTGGCCGGGAAGCCGCCATATCGAATGATCCGCAAGGCCGATGTCGGCCGAAACCAAGTTACTGATCATAGAATAAAATTACCATCGCCGGCCAGGGTGCCACAGCCCATCGCCCCAGTCGTAGCGTGCGGGTGGAACCCGGACGCGGCGGTCCTTGGCGACTTTCAACATCCCTGGTAATCTACATGGTTACTGGATTTGTCATCAAGTAAGTAACTCGGGATGGTTAACGCGGTGCGCAATGCGCGCCCACCCCGGGAGTCGAGGGCGGGAGATATCAGATGGGTAAGCTGGATGGCCGGGTCGCGTTGATCACCGGAGCCGCACGTGGGCAGGGCCGAGCGCACGCGGTGGCACTGGCCGGCGAAGGTGCGGACATCATCGCGACCGATCTCTGCGCGGACATCCCGGTGTGCGACTACCCGCTCGCCACCCTCGAGGATCTTGCCGAGACCGGGCGCTTGGTCGAGAAGCTCGGTCGCCGGGTGGTGGCCCACCAGGTCGACGTCCGGGACGCACCGGCCATGCGGGCCGCGGTGGACAGCGGGGTGGCCACGCTTGGGCGACTGGACATCGTGGTCGCCAACGCCGCGATCGCCCCCATCGGAGCGGACCCCCGGCACGACCCGGACGAGCTGTGGGCGGCGACGCTCGACACCAACCTCACCGGCGTCTGGAACACGCTCGCACCGGCAATCCCGCATCTGGTGGCCGGGGCACGTGGCGGGGCCATCGTGCTCACCAGCTCCACTGCTGGGCTCAAGGGCATTGTCAACGGCTCGGTGGGCGCCACCGCCTACACCGCAAGCAAGCACGGGGTGGTCGGCATCATGCGGGCGTTGGCTCTGGAGCTCGCGCCACACTCGATCCGGGTCAACACCGTGCATCCGACCGGCGTCAACACCCCGATGATCCGTAATGAGCACATCGAGCGGCACCTCCAGCAGGGGCCTGAGCGCGGCGCGAGTATGGCCAACCCGCTGCCGGTCCCCGCGCTCGAACCCGAGGACATCGCTGACGCCGTGCTGTGGCTGGTCTCCGACGCGGCGAAGTACGTCACCGGCGTCGCGTTGCCGGTCGACGCCGGCTTCACCGCGAAGTAGACGCGAAGTAGAACAGCGGAGGCCGAGGCCGCCTACAGCGATGCTGCCAGGAGATCTTCAGAGGGAGCTGTACAACCGCACCCCGGCATCCAACCTCGACGTCGACGACGCTCTGCTCGCAGACGGGAGCAGGGGTGGATTCTCACCCATCCAGGATGTCGACCAGGTGTGTTCGACGATCGGGTGACAGCTACTGACAACCGGGGACGGAAGGCAGAAGGCAGGTGAATACCGGGGGGTCAACATAGCCGGGGCAGTTCGGCTGGGCGTGGGGTCAGCTGGGCGGGACCGTCCCGCCGTCGACGCCGATCACCTGGCCGTTGACGGAGGACGCGGCCGGTGCGGCGAGGAAGGCGACCACAGCGGCGACCTCGTCCGGTTGCGCGGGACGGCCGGCGGCGATGCTGGCAACCAGGCTCGCGTGGCGCTGCGGGGAGATCCGGCCGGCCACCAGTTCGGTGCCGGCCGTGTAGCCGGGGGAGACCACGTTGGCTGTGACGCCGTCGGGGCCCAGACGTGCGGCGAGTGAGAGCACCCAGCCGTGCAGGGCTGCCTTGGCCGCGACATAGGGCGCGCTCGCGCCACCGGTCGCGGCGGATTGCGAGCCCACCAGGACGACCCGCCCGCCGGGCCGGCGCAGCAGCGGTTCCAGGGCGTGGGTAAGCAGCACGGCCGAGAGCAGGTTCGCCCGCAGGGCCGTCATCCATGCCTCGGCCACCGCGGCGAGGTCGCCGTCAACCCGCGGCGACGGGGAACCCGCGTTGTTGACGACGACGTCGACCCGGCCGGACCGCTCCTGGACCACGTCGGCGACCCGCTGCACGTCCGCCGGGTTGGTGAGGTCGGCGGCCTGCCAGGTCACCGAGGCCCCCGTCACCGAGGCCCCCGTCGCCGAGGCCCCCGTCGCCGAGGCCACAGTGAGTTCCGCCGCCGTGCGTTCCAGCACGTCCGCGCGGCGCCCGAGAATGAGCACGTCGAGGCCGTCGTCACCCAGGGCCGCGGCGATCGCCCGGCCGATTCCCGTACCACCGCCGCTCACCACGGCTAACCGGTTACCCATCGTGGTTGCCGGCGAGTGGCACCTGTCCTGTGTGTCGATCCCGCTGCACGACTCGGCCCTCCACAGGTCTGAACGATAGTTACTGAAGATACATACCGCTAAGTCGTCGGCATTCGGCGGTTGTGGTTCAACCCCGACGGGGCCCGGTGGCGCCGCAACAGGGCCTCAGGCCCCGACGATGCGCTCGGCCAGCGCGGCGGTCTCCCGCAGGAATCGGCGCTGCCCGAGCCCTTCGAGGACGGCGTCCTCGGCCAGCCAGGATGCCGCCGCCGTCTCGACCAGCGAGAGCAGGCCGGTCGCCATCACCCCGGCTTCCGCGGGCCGGATCCGTCGTTCGGGGGACTTCCTCGCGTCCACCGCCCGGGTGAACAGCTCCATGAGCTCGACCCGGGTCTCCCGGCGTAGGGCCTCAGCGGCGAGGTTCGCCCCGGACGAGGTCACGAAGTAGACCGTCGCCGCAGGTCGGTGTTCCTCCAGCCAGCCGAGCAGGCCTGTCAGCAGGTCACCGATGGCCCCGTTACCGATGGTCCCGTTCTCAGCTGACCTGGCGGTGACCCGGTCGTCCAGCTCGGTGACAAGTGCCCTGCTGAAGGTCCGCATGGCCTCGAGTAGAATATCGATCTTGGATGGAAAATGGTAGTAGACCGCAGCCGAGGTCATCCCGGCCTCGTCCGCGATGTCGGCGACGGTCACCGTTTCCAGACCGCGCATGGCGAACAGCCGCGTGGCGGCGTCGATCACGTCGCTGCGCCGCGACGGTCGGTGGGCGGGCCGTTTGGGACTACCGTTTCCGTCAGAGCTTTCAGTCATGTGACGCCGATTCTCCCAACCGGCTGGCGGCCCCGGGGGCTCCGGGGTCTGTTGGGTCATCATGGTCGGGCCGGTGTGGCATCAGGTCAGGAGGTTCCCTGTGACGGAGCTTGCGGAGCTGCCGGAGCGGGGCAGACAACCCGCGCACCGTCCCTCCAAGCGCCAGTTGATCGTCACCGCCGCCATCGGGGTTTTCGCCCGTAAGGGCTTCGACGCGGCCGGCATCCAGGATATCGCCGAGGCGGCGCAGGTCGTTCCCACAGCGGTGTATTACCACTTCTCCGGCAAGGAGGAGCTCTTCGACGTCGCCCTGCGGCGGGTCGTGGGCGCGACCAACGCCGTCGTCGCGCAGGCACGGTCCGACGACGAACCAGGCGACATCACCGCGTTGCGTCGGGTCACCGGCGCGGTCTGGGACTGGATCGAGGCGCATCCCGACGAGGCGCGCCTGCTCTACCTGCACATGCCCGGCGCCACCCAGCAGGCCCGGGTGTTGCGGCGGGACTTCGAGGAGCTGCACATCCAGCGGTCGTTCGACTACATCGTCTCGTCCCGGATGCCCACGACGCGGCGTTCCGCCGCAGCCAAGCACGCAACCCAGACGCTCGCCGTGCGTACCCTCACCCATCTGCTGATAGCCATCCATCCGATGCGCATGGATGACGGTCCGCTCAGCAGTCAGCCACCGAAGGCCCTGCGCCGGGCCCTGGACGCCATGTCTGAGCGGATACTCACCGTCGACTGAGAGTCGAGTCGTCGACTGAGTGCCGAGTTTCAGCGCGCCCGGCCACGCTCCGGCCGCGGACAGATGTTGGCGCGACGGGCTACGCCAGTTACTGTAGCCGCCATCACAAAAGCAACTCCAGAAAGAGCGCCGTGCCCTCGGTCGCTCTCAGACGAGGAGTCCGATGGTGGCTACTCCCGTGCTCCGCGTGCTACGGCTGTCGAAGACGTTCCCGGGGCAGCGCGCCCTGGTGGACGTCGACATCGACGTCGAGCCCGGTGAGGTACGTGCCCTGGTCGGTCAGAACGGCTGCGGCAAGTCGACGTTGATCAAAATATTGGCCGGTTTCCACGAGCCGGATGCCGGTAGTCAGGTCACCGTCGTCGATCGGCCGTTGGCATTCGGTGACCCCACCTCGTCGGATGCCGCCGGGCTGCGTTTCGTCCATCAGGACCTCGGTCTCGTCGCGACGCTTGACACAGTCGACAACCTCGCGCTGGGTCACGGCTACGAAACCGGCCGGCTCGGCCTGATTCGCTGGCGCCAGGAACGGGCCGGGGCCCGCAGCGCAGTGCGCGACCTCGGCTACGACTTCGACATCAGCCGGCCCGTGGGTGCTCTGGCGGCGAGCGAGCGGACCGCGGTCGCGGTGGCGCGCGCGCTGTCGCGGCATGCCACACCGCCGCGGGTGCTCGTCCTCGACGAGCCTACGGCCAACCTGCCGGCCGCCGAGGCGCAGCGCCTGTTCGCGCTGGTCCGCAGCGTGCGCGATGCCGGTGTCGCGGTCATCTTCGTCTCGCACCATCTGGACGAGGTCTTCGGGCTCTGCGACACCGTGAGCGTGCTGCGCGACGGCGCTCTGGTCACCACCCGGCCCACCGCCGGGCTCGACGAGGCCGACCTGGTCGAGCTGATGATCGGCCGCAAGCTGGCGCAGTACGACGTGCCGCCGGCCGAAGCGGCCCACCAGGGTGAGGTGGCCCTCGACGTCCGCACCCTGGAGACCACCGCCCTGCGAGGGGTCGACCTGACCGTGCACTCCGGGGAGGTCGTCGGGGTCGCCGGCCTCACCGGCTCCGGCCGTGAGGAGTTGGCACTCGCGCTGTTCGGCGGCTGTCCGCGCGCAGGGGTCGTGGCCGTCGCGGGCAAGGCCGTTCCGCAGCTGCGTCCAGACCTTGCCATGCGGTCCGGCATGGGGCTCGTGCCTGCCGAGCGGCACGCCAACGCGGCGTTCCTCGATGCGGATCTGCAGGAGAACGTCGTGGTGGCGAGTCCGACCGCGTTCAGCCGCCGGGGCCTGCTGCGCCGGGGCAGCGAGCGGTCGGACGTCGCCCGCTGGCTGGACCGGTTGAACGTGGCGCCGGCCGGTGCCGAACGGGCCATGTCGACGCTGTCCGGCGGCAACCAGCAGAAGGTCGTTCTGGCCCGTTGGCTGCGTCGCGAGCCTCGGGTCCTGGTTCTCGACGAACCGACGCAGGGCGTCGACATCGGGGCGAAGGCCGAGATTCATGCGCTGGTCGACCGGGCCGCGGCGGACGGTGCGGCTGTCGTGGTCGTCTCCACCGACCATGACGAACTGGCGCGGCTGTGCGGACGCGTGCTCGTCCTCGCGGGCGGCCGTGTCGTGGATGAGTTACACCGCGCCGACCTGCACGCGGACCGCATCACGGCCGCAGCGGTCGGTCACACCCTCAGGAGCGCGTCATGACGACAGAAGCAGCGCAACCAAAAAATGCCGCCGGGATCGCTGTCACTGACGGTGTCACCGCCGGGGCCGCCGCTGCCGGCCCGGACCCGCGACAGAGCGCGGTCGTCAGCCGCCGGCTGCCAAGGCCGAAGCTCGGGCTCGGGCTCGATCGGTTCAGCGGCCTGTATGTCTGGCTTCTGATCATCATAGTGTTCGGCAGTTGGCTGCCGGACACCTTCCTGCGGAGCGACAACTTCCAGATCATTGCCGGCGACCAGGCAATAACTGCGATGCTCGCCCTGGGATTGATCGTACCGTTGGCCGCGGGCGTGTTCGACCTGTCCTGCGCGGCGACGTTGGGGTTCGCGGTGGCGGTGGTCACCTGGCTGCTCCAACAGGGCTTCAACCCCGTTCTCGCGGTGCTGCTCGCGATCGGCTCCGGCGCGTTCATCGGGTTGGTCAACGGTCTGGTCGTGGTGCGGCTGAACGTGGACTCCTTCATCGCCACGCTCGGCATGAGCAGTATTCTTGCCGCCGCGGCCTACTGGGTCACTGATGGTGAACAGATCGTCAACACCGCCTCGAAGACCTTTCTTGACGCCGGTAGCACCCGGTTGTGGGGGATCTCGCTGCCCTTCTACTACATGGTGCTGCTCGCGGTGATCCTCTACGTCGTCATCGACCACACACCGGTGGGCCGCTACCTCTACGCGGCAGGTGGCAACCCGCAGGCGGCCCGCCTGGCCGGCCTACGGGTTGCCCGGATCACCTGGGGTTCGCTTATCACCTCGGGGACGATCGCGGCGCTGACCGGCGTCATCCTCGCGGCCAAGCTGGGCTCGGCCTCCCAGGATGTGGGACCCCCCTACCTGCTGCCGGCCTTCTCGGCGGTGTTCCTCGGCTCCACCCAGATCAAGGCCGGGCGGATGAACGTCCTCGGTACGTTGGTTGCGATCTACCTCCTCGCGACCGGCGTCAAGGGCCTGCAGCTCGCCGGATCGCCGTCCTACGTCAACAACCTTTTCAACGGGCTTGCCTTGATCATCGCGGTGGCGCTGGCGGCTCGTACCTACCGGCGGCGTTGATCGGCGGCGTTGATCGGCGGCGTTGACCGGCGGCGTTGATCGGCGAGGCCGACGGGCGAGGCTGGCAGGCTCCGCGGTGGTCGCTCGATGCAAGTAACTTGACACGCTCCTAAGTAAGTGAGAGTGTCCGCCGTCACATCACATTTTGATGGATTACGGCCGGTAGGTCACGCCTGATAGATCACGCCGATCGCCCGGGTAGACGCGTCCATCCAGGAGATCGGCACGCGAGCCCCCGACGCCGACGACGGCAACAGGAGGAAAAGGGTTCATGAGAACGACTTCCCGCACGAGGGTCGGGGCGGTGGCGGTGGCTGCGGCCACAGCGCTGTTCGCCGCGGCGTGCGGCAGCAGCGACTCCACGTCGACCTCGCCGAGTGCGACGCCGTCGCAGCAGCAGCAGGAAACCGGATCGACGGGTTTGAGCCAGGCGAAGGCCACGGTGGACGCGAGCCTGGTGAACCCGAGCGGCATCCTTCTTGACACCGCGTTGTCGAAGAAGCCGCCCACGGGCAAGTATGTGATCACAGTGGAAACCCCGGTCCCGGTCACCAAGGTGCGCGACGACGCCCTGGCCGAGGCGGCGAAGGTGTTCGGCTGGCGCTATGAGCGGATCGTCCCCGGCAGCGGTCCCGAGGACTACGGGAACGCGGTCACCCAGGCGATTTCCAAGCATCCCGACGCCATTCACATCTCCGGCACGCCGCTGTCACTGCTCAAGACCCAGTTGGATCAGGCCAAGGCGCAGAACATCCCGGTGCTCTCCGAAAGCGTCGGTGGTGCCTTCGACTCGCCGGTGATCTCCAACAGCCTCGACGGTGACGCCCAAGTCGCGGCCTGGGGCAAGATGGTCGCGAGTTATGTGGTGGTCAACAGCGGCGGCAAGGCCAACGTCGCGCTGTTCACGATCAAGGCTTTCCCCATCCTGGGTGTGTTCGTGGACAGCTTCAAGAGCACCCTGTCCAGCACCTGCCCGGCCTGCTCGGTCAAAGAGGTCAACCAGCAGCTCGCCGATCTGGGTACCAAGACCCCGTCCAGCGTGGTCAGCACCATCCAGCAGGACCCAAAGATCAACTGGGCTATCTTCTCCTTCGGTGACCTGACCCTGGGCGTGGACGCGGCGCTCAAGGGTGCTGGCCTGAACGGCAAGGTCAACGTCGGTGGTGAGACGCCCAGTCCGGCCAACCTGGCGGCGCTCAAGGACGGCACCGAAAGCGTGTGGACCGGCTTCTCCGCGCCGATCCTCGGCTGGCGCCTCGCGGACATGCTTGCCCGCCACTTCAACGGCGACGATCTGGCCGCGGCGGACAAGGTCCTGCTGCCGACCCAGCTCATCACCAAGGACAACATCTCCTCGGTCTCTCTCGACTCCACCGGGTACTACATCGGTTTCCCCGGCTACCAGGACGCCTTCAAGAAACTCTGGCAGGCACAGTAGCCGCAGCGCTCGGACACAGGCACGGTCGGTCAGGTAGCGCAGTCTCGGAGCGGGGATGGCGGACGGCCATCTCCGCCCCGAGGAGGGATCGGGATACGCAATGCTTGCAGGGCTGCGCGGTAAGTCGGTGGTCGTCACGGGCGGCGCCGGTGTGATCGGGTCGGCGGTCAGCCGCCGGCTCGCGGCGGAGGGAGCGCTGGTCGTGGTCGCCGACCTCGACGCGGACGCTGCCAAGACCGTCGCGGAACTCATCGGTGGTGCCGCCGTGGGTGTCGGCGTCGACATCACCACGCCGCTCGGCGCGCAGGCCAGCGTCGACGCGGCTGTCCAGGCTTTCGGAAAGCTGGACCTCTACCATGCCAACGCGGGCGTGGAATGCACGGTGCAGGCGGTGGCGGACTTCGACCCGGCGGACTACCACCGGGTCTTCGGCGTCAACGTGCTCGGCGCGTTCCTGTCGGCGCAGGCCGCGCTGCGGCAACTGTCGGCCCAGGGCGACGGCGGTTCGATTCTGTTCACCGCATCCATCGCGGCATTGATGGGTAGCGTCGGAACATCGGTCTACAACGCCTCCAAACACGCCGTCCAGGGCATCGCGCGTTGCCTGGCTCTTGAGGTCGCCGGAGCTGGCATCCGTGTCAACACCCTCGCCCCGGGCCTGGTCGAATCCCGCATGATGGATGCGCTCGGTGCCGGGCTCGGGGCATTGGCCGGGGCGGACGGGACCACTTACAAGGGTCGTATGGAGGGTGCTGTGCCGCTCGGCCGGTACGCCACTCCCGAGGAGATCGCGGCAACCGCGGCGTGGATCCTCAGCGACGAGGTGCCGTACCTGCACAACGAGTGCATCACCGTCGGCGGCGGCATCGCCCCCTACTGACGGTTCCCTACTGACGGCGCTGTGCTGACAGAGCACTCCTGGCGGCCCGCGACGGATAATCGTGCCGTACCGCTCATTGCCACATGGCGATAGTTGATGGACAGCTGACGAAAGGTGACAGATCGTGGATCTTGGACTGACGGGACGGCGGGCACTGGTGACAGGGGCCAGCCGAGGTCTCGGCCGCGCGATCGCGGCGACGCTGGCACAGGAGGGCTGCTCGCTCGCCCTGTGCGCACGCGGTGCCGAGGGTCTGGAGAAGGCTGCGGCCGAGTTGCGCGCCGACGGCGTCACGGTGTTCGCCGAGCCCTTTGACGTCAGCGACGTCGACGCGCTCACAGCCTTTGTCGACCGCGCCGCGGCGGAACTGGGCGGGCTGGACATCGTCGTGTCCAATGTGTCCGCCGGCCCGGCCAAGGACGCCGGTCAGTGGCAACGCAGCCTGGACGGGGACCTGCTGCCGTTCGTCCGGCTGGCCGAGACGGCCGTGCCGCACCTCGCCGACGGCGGTGGATCGATCATCGCGATCGGCACGACGAACGCGTTCGACACGGTGCGACCGGCCTCCCCCAATGCCTATTCGGCCATCAAGGCAGCTGTGCTGCACCATTCCGCGGCGCTCGCGCGGACCCTCGCGCCGCAGGGGATCCGGGTCAACACGGTTTCCCCCGGGCCGATCGAGTTCCCCGGCGGGGACTGGGAGAAGGTCCGCGAGCACCGGCCGGAGGTCTACGCGGAGGTTCTGGCCAAGATAGCGGTCGGCCGGTACGGCCAGCCCGAGGATGTCGCGGCCGCCGTCGCCTTTCTGGCGAGCCCCCGGGCCGGATTCTGCAACGGCGTCAACCTCGTGGTGGACGGCGGGCTCGTCACCCGCGTGCAGTTCTAGAACCGGCGGTTGCGACCCATGGCGGGACCAGCCGGCCGGATTGACGCCGTGCTCGTATGCGGCGGGCGTTGGCACGACTTCGATTTCGCGCGGCTGCAGCTTCTTGAACGCCTCGGGCGACACGAGCGGGTACGCACCCGGGTCTTCGAGGACTACGCCTGCACCGATGCGATCGGGTCGGCTGACGTGCTTGTCACCTACACCTGTGAGCGGCGTCCCAACGCTGAGCAGCAGCAGGTGTTGGTGGACTTCGTCGCGCGTGGTGGGCGGTGGTTGGCGTTACACGGAACCAACTCGGCGATCGATGCGCCCGCGCCGGGTACGCCGCGCCTGTTCACCACGCCGCGGGTGCTCGGGGAGGTGGCCACGGTGCTGGGCAGCCAGTTCCTCGGCCACCCGCCGATCGCGCCCTACCAGGTCGAGATCACCCAGGCGGATCATCCGCTCGTGGTGGGGATCGACCCCTTCGAGGTCAGTGACGAACTGTACGTCAGTGAGCTGCATCCCCCGCTCGACGTGCTGCTGCACACCCGGTACCGCGGGCCGTGCCGGGGCTTCACCGAAGGGCATGTCGCCGATTCCGCGGACGACGTCCAGCCGGTGCTCTACCTGCGCCGCCACGGCGACGGCGAGGTCTGCTATTTCACCCTGGGGCACTGCCGCGGCCGATTCGACGTCCAGGACCTCGGCGTCGACGACCTCGGCCGGACCGACCGGGGGAGCTGGACCGCCCCGGAGTTCGCCACGGTCCTGGACCGCTGCCTGTCCAGAGCGATCTACGGCGCCAGGTAGCCTCCTGGTATCTCAGCGTCCAGATCAGGCGTGGGCGCCGGTAGCTCAGATCAGGCGTGGACGTCGGGGTCGAGGCGGACGAGCATCTTGCCGACGTTGTCACCCCGCAGCATCCCGAGGAATGCGGTGACCGCGTTGTCCAGGCCGTCCACGACCGTCTGGCGCGATACCAGGTCACCGGTTCGCAGCCAGCCCGAGACCCGTTCGGTGAATTCCGCCCGCAGATCCTCGTGGTCGCGGACGATGAACCCTCGCAGGGTCACTCGTCGCAGCACGGCCTGGATGAGATGGTCGATGCTCGGCCGGGGAGTCTGCGAGGTGAACTGGGAGATCATGCCGCACAGGGCCACCCGACCGCCGACCCGCAGCGTGTCGAGCGCGGCGACCAGGTGGTCGCCGCCGACGTTGTCGAAGTACAGGTCGATGCCGTCCGGCGCGGCCCGCCGCAGCCCTGTCGCGACCGGTTCGGCGCGGTAGTCGACGGCCGCGTCGAACCCGAGTTCCGTGGTGAGCAGCCCGCACTTGGCCGCACCGCCCGCGCTACCGATGACCCGGGCGGCACCGAGCAACCGGGCGATCTGACCGACGGCGCTGCCGACCGCACCGCCGGCCGCGGAGACGAAAACGGTGTCCCCCTTGGCCAGCTCACCCGCGCGCAGTAGTCCGGTATAGGCGGTGAAGCCGGTCTGGCCGAGCACGCCGAGCCAGGTCGAGGGCGCGGCGCGGTCGGCGTCGACGACGGCGAACGCGGCCGGGTCACCCGGGGTCGCGTCGAGCACCGCGACGTCGCGCCAGCCCAACCGGTGGCGTACCCACGCACCTTCCTCGATACCCGGAGCGCGGCTTTCCAGGACCCGTCCGACAGCGGACCCGTCCAACGGCTCGCCGACGGCGAAGTTGGTCGTGTAGTGCTTCTCGGTCTCCTCGAGGCGACCCCGCATCGACGGGTCGACGCTCATGAAGGCGTTGCGCACGAGCAACTGGCCCGCGCCCAGCGCGGGCACGGGCCGTTCGCAGAGTGCGAAGTCGTCCAGGGTCGGCCCGCCGGGACCGGGACGGCGGGCCAGTGTCACCACCCGGGTGCGGCGGCCGGCCGCGCTCATGCCGGGGTGTTCCGGTCTGAGAGCCGGGCCCGGCGGCCGACCCACCCGGCGACCTGCAGGTCGGCATGGCGGATTTCGCCCGACTGCCAGCGGCCGTCGGAGTCGAACAGGCCGCGCTGGCCGGTCGTCGGGTCGTAGACCTCGACCAGGCCGTTGTCCATCAGCGTGTACACCTGCTTGCTGATCGGATGAGTCACGCTCAAGGGTTTTGTGCTCACTACACGCTCACGGCTCCTTCAGTGACACGGAGGCCCTACAGTCCGCGCAGCTCCTCCGCGCGGCGCACACCACGTTTGACGACCACGACTGGGCCGGTCACGCGCAGCTGACAGGCCAGCCGGATGCGCCCGTTCGTTCCCGGACCGATCGCTCTCAGTCCCTCATCCTCAAGGTCGTCGATCGGACCGCAGTTCTCCGCGCCCGCGCTGACCTGCAGGACACAGGTGCGGCAGGTACCGACGCCATCGCAGACGGTCGGCCACCAGTAGCCGCACCGGCGAGCGGCGGCGAAGACCGTCTCGGCCTCGGCCACCGCCAGCACGATGCCCGACGGCGTGACCGTCACCTGTGCGCTCAGCGCGACAGCCACGTGTCGAGCAGATAGTGGAAATGCCGGATGCGGCTTTCCTGGTAGGTCGCGAGGGTGATGCCGGGCTTGCGGGTCGTCTTCAGGCCCTGCTGCACGAACGGCAGGTTGGCGATGTCCTGGTCGAAAACCGGGCCCAGCAGGCCGAGTTCGGAAACGTCGGCCATGTCCACCCCCTCCGCTACCCATCGGATCTTCGCCGGGGCCGGGCGCGGGGTGCCCTTGGGCCATCCGGACAGGAAGAAGATTTCGGAGATGCAGCGATCGGGGTCGTTACCGTAGGGCCGGAACCGGTAGATGATGTTCGACTTCTTCCCGGCCCAGGGGTGGAAGTTCGGAAAGAGAATGTAGTTGATCGCGTCCAACAGTTCGCTGTCGGTGATTTCCGCGTAGCTCTCGCCGGACAGTGCGCTCAGTTGGTTGCGCATCTGATCGGCGAGTACCGCTCGGGCCGTGCTGCCCGCTGGGATCTCCGGTAGCTTGTCGCCGGAAAGCGCGAGGTCCCGCCCCTGGGTCGAGGCGTAGAAACCGCGCGAGAAGTAGAAGCTCTCCAGGACCTCCTCCTCGGTGACGCCGCCTGCCAGATGCGGGCTGGGTACGCCCTGCGGCGTAACCGTGCGGTCCCAGTTGGCGCCGGCGACGACGTCATACTGCGAGTTGGCATCGCCCATCCAGGCCAACAGCTGCGGATGGGTGCTGATCACATGGAAGGCCTCCATGAAGGCCTCCTGCCCGATCTTCCAGTTGCAGGGCAGGATTTTCGCGATGTGCAATGAGGTGTACCGGTCGTCAAGCGGCCAGCGGGTGAAGTGGTCCGGCAGGTCGCCGGCGAAGGTCCCGAACGGCTCGCAGTCGGGATCCATGTTGATGAAGACGAAGCCACCCCAGGTGGCGACCTTCGCCTCGGGAAGGTTGAACGTCGCCGGGTCGACATGGGGGAAGTCCCAGGCGCACGGGATGCTCTTGAGAGTGCCGTTGATGTTCCAGGTGAAGCCGTGGAACGGGCAGCGGAACTCCGGCACGTGCCCGCCTGCGGTGCGCAGCTTGCGCCCGCGGTGCAGGCAGGCGTTCACGAAGGCCCGGATCTCGGTCGGGGTGGTCCGCACGATCAGCAGCGAGTCGTCGGCTATGTCGTAGATCTCGTGATCGCCGACCTCGGGGATGTTCTCCTCGCGGCAGGCGAACTGCCAGACCCGCCGCCAGAGCTTCTCGACCTCCATGCGGTGCCAGGCGGGTGAGATGTAGCGCTCGACGTCGATGTCGTCGTTGCCGAGGTACTCGTTGACATTCACCCGCAGGACGTCGGGTACGGGCCGGGTGTCCGCGGCGAGGTAGTCCTGCGCGGAGGGACCGGGGCAACGGGCACGGGTGTCGGGCTCCTGCGTGACCATGGCGCCTCCCGAAGTTTCTGGTGTCTGGCTATAGTAACCGGCCGTCAGGTGTGACGGGTGAAGTCGCGGTGTCCGCGGTGCAACCTCGGCTTGGCTGCCAACCTCGGCTTGGCTGCCAACCTCGGCTTGGCTGCCAACGTCGACCGTGGCTACAGCGCCAGGACCGTCACGGTGCCGGTTGAACCGTCGACCTCCAGCAGCGTCCCGGTGGGGATGCGCCGGCTCGCGGCCGGTACGCCCGCCGCGCACGGGATGCCGAGCTCGCGACTGACGATCATCGCGTGGCTCCCCATCGCGCCGACGTCGACGACGGCGCCCGCCGCGACCATGAACAGCGGTGTCCACGACGGGTCGGTCTGCGGGGCTACCAGAATCTCGCCGGGTGCGAGGTCGCCGGCCGCGTCGACGGCGGTCACCACCCGCGCCCGGCCCCGGGCCACGCCCGCGGCCGCACCGACACCGCGCAGTACCTCACCCGGTTTGACGGGAGTGATCTCGGCGTCGACGCGTCGTCCCAGCGATGCGATGGGCGGCAGGGGCCTGGTGCCGTCGATGAACACCGGCAGGTCGAGGCCGAACAGCCCCCGCCACTCCCGCTCCCGGTCGGCGAGGGTCGCGCTCAGCGAGTCCGGGTCCAGAGCGAGCGTTTCCAGTTCGGCGTCGGTCGCCATGAAGATCTGTCCGGGGTGGTCCAGATGACCGTGCTCGTGCAGGCGTCTACCGAGCTCCACCAGTGGCATCCGCGCCTCGTGCAGGATCTTGATGCAGGTGGTCTTCGCGCGTTCCCGCCAGGCACCGAAGCGGCGCGCCGAGGCGAGCGCGCCGTGGCAGGTGGCCTGCGCGGTGGCGTCCCCACCGAGGCGGGCGAGCGCCTGCGTGAGCGCGGCCTCGGTGTCCACTGCCTGGCTGCGCGCGCGCAGGACCGGGGATGCGTCGTCGTCGAGGTGGCGCAGCCGGTCGAGCAGCGCCAGCGGCAGCTCGGGCCTGGTCTCCCAGGTTTCCGAGCCCAGGTCCCACTCGTTGGGGCCGCGGTAGCCGAAGTCCCGCAGGAAGGCCGCGAACCCTACGTGGAACGCGGGATGGACGTCGGCCAGGCGCGTGACCAGGCCGTTCACCCCACCGTCGAACGCGGCTGCGAGCCCCGCGTCGCCGCGGATGACCCGGGAGAGATCCCAGAGCGCGAAGGAGGGGGCGGCTGAATCGACGTCCCCGGCCTTGCCGATGAGCCGGACCACGAGGGCGGTGTCGCCGCCGAGGAGCTGGCCGAGCACGCCCGGACCGACCGCGCTGCTGTTTGAGGCGATCACCTCGCCGCGCCACGCCAGCCGTTCCAGCGACAGCACCGACCGGGCCCTGGCAACCAGGGCCAGCGCGCTCATCGTCGCCAGGTCCGGACGCTGCTCCCGCAGCGTGTCGGCGATCGCGCGATCCTCGTCGAGTTCCGGGAACGTCGTCGTCGACAGCACCCACCCCGCCCGCGCCGCGATGGCCGCGGACCGTTCCTCATTGACGTCGTCCGGTCGGATGACGTGCGCCGGCGGCTCACCGCCGCCCGCGAACCACATGGTGTCCACCGCGTCGGTGCTGATCCCGGAACGGATACCGGTCAGCCGGGGCAACGTCATGTTGACGTACAGGTGGCCGTAGAAGAAGGCCGCGTTCGGGGAGACGTCGACCGATTGCTCGGCCAGGGTGAACGCCCCGAAGGCGGCCACACCCGTGTCCCAGCCGGGAAGGATGAACGGGATCCAGCCAAGGCTTGCGCCCAGCGGGGTGATCGGATCCGCCAACACGTCGTTGGCGTTGAGCCGAGTGTAGATCGCAAATCGTTGGCTCGGCTGTGTGTCGATGATCCACTGCTGGCTGGTCATGCGTCCCGCTCCTCCTGGTCCGTCCGGACATGGACCGACGTTGGCTGGTGTATCTGTGACGTGCAACACTCCTACGGTAGAAACTGTAGTGCAAGCAAACTAAGTGGCTGATGTTTCGGTTCGTAGGTCTCCAGGTTCGTGATCATGGTTCTGCTCGCGCACCTGTCGACCTCACGCGCTCCCAGGAGGACGTATGCAGCTTGAAGGCAAGGTCGCGGCCATCACGGGAGGGACGGCGGGGATCGGCCGCGCCATCGCCGAGGCGTTTCTCGCCCAGGGGGCGTCCGTCGCGATCAACGGTCGGTCCGTGGACAAGGGGGAGAAGACCCTCGCGGCCCTGGGTGCCGGCGACCGGGCGATCTTCCGCGCCGGTGACGTCACCCAGCAGGCCGACGTCGAGGGCTTCGTCGACGCGACCGTCGAGCACTTCGGACGGGTCGACATCCTGGTCAACAACGCCGGTGGAGCCGTCGACCTTCAGCCGACCGTCCTGCTCAGCGATGAGACGTGGGACCTGACGATGAAGTGGAACCTGTACTCGACCTTCTGGGCCACCCGGCGCGCCCTGCCGCCCATGATCGAACGCAAGTGGGGGCGGATCATCAACATCTCCTCGGTGGAGGGCAAGCACGGCAAGCCCGTCCTGACCCCCTATGTGGCCGCCAAGCACGCCATCAACGGCATGACCAAGTCGATCGCTCGCGAGGTCGGAGCCGAGGGGGTCACCGTCAACTCGATCTGCCCGGGTCTGATCATCACCGACGTCGTCAGGGACAACGGGCCGGCCACGGCCGCGGCCATGGGGATCACCTTCGACGAGATGGTCGAGCTGTTCGCCAAGGAGTCCTCGATCAAGCGGCCCAACACGGTCGAGGAGGTCGCGGCCATGGCGGTGCTGCTCGCCTCGCCCGCGGGCGCGGGTATCACCGGCGCGCTGCTCAGCGTCGACGGCGGCACCGCGTCCTACTGACGTACCCGTCGTGCCGAGTGTCCTGGTTGGACGGCGAGTGCGCCGCCGTCCAACCGTGCACCGACCACGGTCAGGCGAGCAGGGTGCGGCCGAGGTGGTCGGCGGCGTCCCGGGCGCCGGGCAGGACGAAGAAGTAGCCGCCGCCGGTGGGGCTGATGTAGTCGACCAGGGGCTCGTCGATGAGCCTGGTCTGGGTCGCCTCGAACTGGCGGGCGATGTCCTGCTGGTAGCAGCAGAAGGCCAGACCCATGTCGAGGTTGCCGTTGGCGTCGATGCCCCGGTCGTAGTTGTAGCCCCGGCGCAGGATGCGGGAGTCCGCGGTGGCGGCGCTGCGGGGGTTGGACAGCCGGATGTGCGCGTCGAGCGGGATGATCTTACCGTCGGCGTCACCGGCGTAGTCCGGGATGTCACGTTCGGCCGTACCGTCCAGCGGGGCGCCGGTATCCCGTCGCCGGCCGATCATCATCTCCTGTTCGTTGAGAGAGACCCGGTCCCAGAACTCCACCAGCATCCGGATGACGCGGATGACCTGGTAGGAGCCGCCCGCGGTCCAGGCGGGCTCGTCGCCGCCGTGTACCCAGACCAGCCGGTCCATCTCGGCGGCGCTGGTCACGTCCGGATTGGCGATGCCGTCCTTGAAACCGAGCAGGTTGCGCTGGGCGCCGGCCGGTCGTGGTGGGTTCTGAAAGCCGTCGACGCGCCAGCGCAGCTGCATACCGCCGCGGGTGTGGCGAGCGATGTCACGCAGCGCGTGCAGCACGGTGTCGCGGCTGTGTGCGCACAGCTGCAGGCTGAGGTCGCCGTGACACTGGGTCGCGTCGAGGTTGTCGTTGGGGAACGTGCGCATCGGTGTGAGATGGCGCGGCCGCCGGTCGGCCAGGCCGAACCGGCCGTCGAACAGCGACGCGCCCACCCCGACGGTGACGGTCAGCGAATCGGAGGGCACGGTGGGCCCGACGATGCCGCTGTCCGACGGTGGGGCGGTGCTGCCGAGGTCGACCGGGGTGCCGCCGGCGGTCAGGAAACGTGCCCGGTCAGTGATCGTCTTGAACAGTTCGACCAGCCCGGCGCGGTCCGGCGCGATCACGTCGAAGGACGCGAACATCGCCGCCGTGGGTGGCGGTGTGACGATCCCGGCCTGATGGGTCCCGTAGAAGGCGACCACCTCGTCCGAGCTCGTGTCGTGGGTGCCGCCCGGGTCGCTTGCGGCCAGCGCCACGCCGCCGGCACCGACGCCCGCGCCCACGGCCGCACCCGCGGCCAGCGCCCCGGCGAGAAAGGACCGGCGCCCGAGCGCAACGCCTGGGAACCCGGCGCGCCGTCGCGGCGCCGGGCAGCTGGCGGCGGCGGTGGGGGTGGCCGCGGTGGGGGTGTCTGCCGGCTGCCGTGGCAGTGACGGGTCGGCGGATTCGGTCATCGACGGCGCTCCGGAAGGGTGCGAAGGTGAGGTGGTGTCGCGGGCGGGAATGGCGGGCTCGCTCATCCGGTGGTCCTGATTTCCAGGACGTCGGGGATGGGTGCGAGGGTCTCCAGCAGCGCGCCGAGGCTGCCGTTCAACCGCGCCCGGTCGGCACGGGGGAGGGTGTCCGGGGCGATCCAGGTTCCGGCCGGGTCGGCGACCTGCCGTAGGAGCGTCCCGAACGCGTCGAGCTGGCGTTGGGAGGCCGCGAGTGTGGCCGGCGCCCGTGTCGTCAGCAGCGGCGCGATGATGGTCAACAGTTCGCGGGTTCCGTCCACGTTCGCCGCCGCGGTCGCCAGCGCCGTGCCGCTGCCCTGGTCGGCGGTACCGGTGAGCTGGAACTCGATGGTGTTCTCAAGAATTTCGTGGGTGCGCAGCGCCAGGTCGTGGGAATCGAATTCCTGGGTGGGGAAGGCCTTGACGAGCCCGGCGACGGAATCGGCGAGCGTCGCCGCCGGCGCCTTCAACGAGTCCACCGACTCGCCGTGCCACAGCCCGTGCTCGACCCGGTGGAATCCGGCGAAGTCCGGGTCGGCGACGCCGTCCGGCAGACCCGCGGGCCGTCCGTTGATCGACGCGTCGAAGTCGCCGAACGTGCCGTAGGCGGCGCCGAGTCGTTCGTAGTCAAGATGCGCGGTGAGCCAGTCGCGACGGGCCACGTCGAGGTCGCCGGCCTCGACGTCCGCCCGCAGCGTGTCGGTGTCGCGTGCCAGCGTGGCCAGGCCCGCGGTGACGAACGCGCGGTAGGCGTCCACGGGTGCGCGCATGGTCTCTTCCGTCACCGGGATGATCGCCAGGCCGCCGTTGCCCGGGCCGGCCACCCGCCGGCTCGCCGAGACGACGGGATCTCCACCGTCGGGGAGGCACTGCCAGGCGTAGGTGCCGCCTCCGATGGTCGCGGCCAGCGGCCGGCTGGTGCCCGGGGCGAGCAGTTCGATCTCAGCGTGGATCGCACCGCTCGCCGGGTCGATGAGGCGGACCTCCATGGTGTGCCCGCCGGTGTTGCGGACGGTGAAGGTCACCCGGCCGGGCTGCGGCGCGTCCCAGGCGGTGACACAGGAACCCGAGGTCGCCTCGATCGTCGTGTCACCCGTCCCGGTGGCCGGGCCGAGCGCGAGGATGGCGGCGCCGGCGGCGATGGCGGGTACGGCGACCATGGCCACCGGAAGGACCCACCGGGGCACCCGCCGCGAACCGCCCGGTGCCGGCTGGACTTCGACCGGCGCGACCTCGGCGGCGGCGACAGTCGCCGGTACCGCGGGCGATGGCGCGCGGGCGGGGCGGATACCCCGGACGAACAGGGCCATCACCGGGATCAGATAGGCGAGGTAGCCGACGAGCTGGAGGACGGTCAGCCGGGGTGTGATGTTGAAGATGCCCTCGACGAGCCGGGCGTACCAGGAGCTCGGGTCGATGGTGGCGCCGAGGTCGAACGCGGCCGTGCCGATGCCGGGCAGGATGGCGCTCTCCTGCAGATCACGCAGGCCGTACCCGGCCACGCCGGACGCGATCACAATCAGCCCGATGCCGGTGAACGTGAAGAATCGGGCCAGATTGATCTTCACGGCCCGGCGGTACATGCCGACGCACAACGCAGCGGCGAGCGTGAGACCGGCGGCGGCCCCGACCAGCGGGCCGGCCGATTCGCCCGCGCCGCGGGTGGTCGTCCAGACGAACAGGGAGGTCTCCAGGCCTTCCCGGGCCACCGCGAGGAACGCGGTGAGGACCAGCACGCCGGGCCCGAGCGTGAGCGCGGCCGTCACCCGGCCCGCGATCTCGCCGGACAGCGCCCGTGCCGACCGCCGCATCCAGAAGATCATCGCGGTGACGAACCCGACCGCGACCAGGCTCAGGACGCCGCTGAACGCCTCCTGCGCTTTGGTCGACATCGAGGCGGCGGCGAAGGTCAGGACCGCCCCGAAGCTCACCGAGAGCGCGACGGCCCCAAGCGCCCCTATCCAGACCTGGGGCAGACGGGCCCGCTCGTCGGCACGGACGAGCGTGGCGACCAGGATCGAGACGATCAGACCTGCCTCGAGACCCTCCCGCAGCCCGATGAGCAGGTTCGGGAGAACGTCGCTCCACACGTCCGGTACCTCCGTGATCGCCGGTGTTGGTTTAAGGGAAGGTACCAGAAATATAAGTAAAGCTCACCTAATCGAATGACGACCTGAGATGCCGGTCATGCCGGGGCGGCGAGGAAGCGGACCGTTCGGCCCCGAAGCCACGGACCGGGTTCGGGCAGGCTGCGTTTCTGGCTTGAGGTCAGGAACGACTGCCGAGCAGGTGGCCGGTTTCGTTCGCGGAGTGGACGACGATCCGGCCCGAGGAGAGCTTCTCGACCCGGGACACCGAGGTGTACCCGGCGTTGAACCAGAAAAGGTCGCGGGTACCGATGACCCCGGCCAGAATGGCGTTGATGATCCCGCCGTGGCCGACGGCCACCACCCGGCCGGACGGCCAGCGCTCGAAGAGCTGCTCCAGGCAGTCGTGGGCACGGGCGATGAAGGCGGGTTGGTCGAGCTCCGGGACGAAGTCGTTGTAACGGCCTTCGACGGCTGCTCGGGCGCGTGGGTCGTCCGCGGCCATCTGTTCCACCGGGGTGTAGACCTCGTTCGGTTCGTGGGGTTCCCACTCGCGCAGGTCGGGGATCTCGACCGGGACGAATCCCAGTTCCGCGGCGAGTACGGCCGCGGTCTCGCGGGCCCGCCGCAGCGGGCTGGTGGCCAGGGCGTCCACCTGCTCGGCGGCCAGCCACGCAGCCAGCCGTTTGGCCTGGATCATGCCGTCCCCGGCCAGGCCGGGATCGGCGACGCCGTTGACGGGCAGGCCGTGGCGGACGAACAGCACCTCAGTCATGGGTTCACTTTCCAGCTCCCGGCCCGGAGGCCGGTCAAGGGCGGGTGTCGGCCGAAGGCGGTGAGGGTGAGGGCGGGGGTGAGGGTTGTTTATCCGGCGATGGTGCGTTCGGTGTCCCAGTAGGGACGCCGCAGCGCCTTCTTGTCGACCTTGCCCATGGCGTTGCGAGGTAGCTCCGTGATGATTTCATATGATTTCGGGCATTTGTATGCGGCGAGTGAGGCCCGGCAGAACTGGTCGAGGTCGCCGCTGTCCGGTGCCTGGCCCGCAGGCACGATCAGTGCCCGCAACGCCTCACCCATGTCCGTGTCGGGTACGCCGATCACGGCGACATCCGCTACCTGGGGGTGGTGCGCGAGGACACGCTCGCTCTCGGCCGGGTAGAGGTTCACCCCGCCGGAGACCACCATGTCAGCTATCCGATCGGTGATATGGACGTAGCCGTCCGCGTCGACATAGCCGACGTCGCCGAGAGTGAACACGTTCGGAAGGAGGTATGCGGCGGCGGTCTTGGCCGGATCGTCGTGGTACCGCACGCCCCGGTCGGCCGGGGCGCGGAAGCCCAGTACCCCGACCTCGCCGGCGGGCATCGGGGCGTTGTCGGCGTCGAGGACCACCGCCTCGAACGGCGGCATGCAGCGGCCGACCGAACCGGGTCGGACCAGCCACTCCTCGCTGCTGATCCGGCAGAGCGTGCCCACCTCGCTGCCGCCGTAGGACTCCACCAGCACCGGCCCGAACCAGTTGATCATCGCCCGTTTGACGTCGGGCGGGCAGGCCGACCCGGTGTGGGGGAGACTGCGCAGGCTCGTCACGTCATAGCGGGCGCGCACGCCGGCGGGCAGGGCGAACAGCCGGGAGAAGTGCGTCGGGACCATCACCGTCGAGGTCACCCGGTGGCCCTCGATGAGGCGCAACACGCGCTCGGCGTCGAACCGTCCGAGGACGACCACGGGCTGTCCGGACAGCAGGTGGCGCAGGCTTGTCAGGGGAGCGTTGTGCTGGAGCGGCCCGACCACCAGGTGTGGTCCGGCGGGGAAGCCCGAGCGGGCGGCCAGCGCCTCGGCGTAGGCCACCGCCCTTGGCGGTGTCGGCGCGGTCCAGCGGACCTCGGTGCCCCGTGGTCGGCCGGTGGTGCCAGAGGTGTAGACCAGCGGTGGTCGGGCGGGCCGGCCGGCAACATCGGGCATCGCCCGGTCGCTACCGGTCCAGTCCGTCCAGTCCGTCTGGCTGCCAACGTCGGTGCCGGTGCCGGTGCCGGTGCCGGTGCCGTGGACGACGACGACGCGTAACCGTGCGGGTCCGGCGGCCGCGGTCACACCGTCGCGGCTGGCCGGCCCGGCGACCGCTGCCACCGCGCCGGCGTCGAGGAGTAGGTCGGTCAGCTCCCCGACGGCGAGCTGGCGGGAGACGGCCACGGTTCCGACGCCGGCGAGGATGCCTGCGGCGTGTGCGACCAGGGTGGGGATGGAGTTCTCCCCGGTCACCGCGACCCGCTCCCCGTCGCCACCCGCCACCGCCAGCATCTCCGCGGCGACTCCACGCACCTGGGCGGCGAGTTCCGCCCACGTCAGGTGCCCGGTGTCGTCCACCAAGGCGACGCCGGTCGGGTCCTGCCGCATCCGATCATCGATCCCAGCGAGCCGCAACGGACCTCACCGCCCTTTTCAAGGTCTGACCCCTGTTGCCCGTCCACCCCGGATGACTGTAGCCACATAGCTGTAGACAGCGTCAAGAAACCGGGTCGATCGCAGTCGGCGAAACCGGGCTGGGTGGGGGCAGCGCGAGGTCGATGGCGGCCGATCGGACCAGGTTGATCGCTCCGGCCTTGGCCGCCGCGTACGGCCAGCGCCGGGGTTCACCACCCAGGCCGGTGACGGACGAGGTCACCACGACCGCTCCGCCGCCGGCGCGGCGCATTGCCCCGATCGCGGCCCGCAGGCCCAGCAGCACCCGGTGGCCGTCATACCTGCCCGACCCGGGGATCGAGCCGGACCGGATTCCTACGCGCCCATGCGTGTGCCTCGGACGAGGCCACCCAGGCCAGTGCGTTCGCGATCAGCTGTCGGTAGTTCGCCAGCGCGAACGTGCGGGCGCAGTCGCCGGGCAGCAGGTAGACCAGTGGACTGCGGCCGGCGACCTTCGCCCAGGCCAGAAGGTCGCTCGCGGGCGGGTGCCCCGAGCAGTCCGGCGCGTGGCGCTCGCCGAGCAGGACGTGTTCATAGGCCGAGCGGAAGCGGCTGCCGTTCAGGTCGGCGTCGGTCCGCAGCAACGGGACGACGTCGGCTTCGAAGACCGGGCAGCAGTACAGCTCATCGGTGACGGTGAACTCGGCGACGCCGGCGCAGACCGGGTGGGTGGGCGCCGCCACGCGCACGGAATATTCGCCCACCCAGCTGCCCGACGACGGCCACATCCGGCCGCGTAACCGGGCTGACGCGTAGTGGAAGCGACCGCCCAGCGCCTCGGCCCAGCCCTCCCAACCAGGCCAGCCGGCCAGCGAGTGGTGGGTGACGACGAGCCCCTGGCCCATCTCAAGCAGCTCGACGAGGGCACGGGCCACCTGCGGATCGGGGCCTTCGGGCACGGGCGGCGAGCCCCGGTGCAGGCTCAGGCCGGGGATGTCGTGGCAGAGCAGTGCCTCGAAGCTCCCGGCATGCTCGGGCCGCAACCACGCCTGCGCGCAGGGCTGGATTGCATGCGTCCACAGCCAGTCCCGCTCGGCACAGATGTCGGCCACCATCCCGAGGAAGGCGTCAAGGTCGACACGGTGACCGCCGGTGAGAACCAGGACCCGCATGGGTTCATCTCCCTGACTTACTGCAGCTGCTCACCACAAACATCGGATACGAGTCTGGCGTGTCGAGTCATCCCTTACTAGAGTCCATTTCGACAAACTCCCGGATGTCGGATGGCACGGCGATTCGCTGTGCATGGCAGCCGGGCCACGGCAGAGAGGGGCAGGCATCATGACGCGAGCCGCCACGGCCGACCAGGACGCCCAGCCCGCGCCGCCGGCCGCCGAGACCGCCGGCACCGCCGACGCGGCCGTGCTCCTGGACCTGCACCGCCGGATGGTGCGCATTCGGGTGTTCGAGACCGAGGCGGGTCGGCTGATGGAGGCCGGAACGCTGCCTGGTTTTCTGCACCTCTACGTCGGGCAGGAGGCGGTCGCCGCCGGCGCGATCAGCACGCTGCGCGATGAGGACCAGATCACCTCCACCCACCGCGGGCACGGTCACGCGGTCGCCAAGGGTGCGGACTTCGCCCGGATGTTCGCGGAACTGTTCGGCCGGGTTGACGGCTACTGCCACGGCCGGGGCGGGAGCATGCACATCAACGACCTGTCGATCGGCATGCTCGGCGCGAACGGCATCGTCGGCGCTGGCATCCCGATCGCGGTGGGCGCGGCCTTCGCCGGCGCCTACCGGTCCGACGGGACGGTTGCCATGGCGTTCTTCGGTGACGGCGCGTCGAACATCGGCACCTTCCACGAGGCGGCCAACCTCGCCGCCGTGCTGCACCTGCCGGTCGTGCTCGTCTGCGAGAACAACGGCTACGCCGAGTTCACGCCACAGGCCCGGCACATGCTGCTCACCGATGTCGCTGATCGCGCCGCCGCCTACGGCATGCCGAGCGAGATCTGCGACGGGATGGACGCGGTCGCCGTCCGTGCGGCCACCCTGCGCGCGGTGGAACGGGCCCGGGCCGGTGGTGGCCCGACCATGGTCGAGGCCAAGACCTACCGTTATTACGATCACCAGGGCGTCAAGGGTCTGCGCATCCAGTACCGCACCCAGGAGGAGATCGACGCCTGGAAGGAACGCGACGCGATCAAGCTGCTGGAGCGCGGGGCGACCGCTGCCGGCACCGTCGCTCCGGAGCGGTTCGAGGAGATCTGGGCGCAGACCAGGACCGAGGTGGCCGCGGCGATCGCCTTCGCGGAGGCGAGTCCCGAGCCGGATCCGGCGGACATCGCCCGTGACGTCTACAGCGAATGAGCCCGGTACAGCGACGAGCGGCCGAAGGAGCTCCCAGTCGATGACCCGCACCCTGACCTATGTCAAGGCGTTCAATGAGGGCCTCGCGCAGGTCATGCGCGACGACGACGACGTGTTCGTAGTCGGTGAGGATGTCGCCGGCTACGGTGGGGTCTTCCACATGTTCGACGGGTTGCTCTCGGAGTTCGGGCCGCGCCGCGTCGTGGACACGCCCATCTCCGAGGCGGCGATCGTCGGCCTCGGCGTGGGTGCCGCCGCCCGCGGCCTGCGGCCGGTGTGTGATCTGATGTTCATGGACTTCCTCGGCGTCTGCATGGACCAGGTGGTCAACCAGGCCGCCAAGATGAAGTTCATGTACGGCGGGTCGGTCAACGTTCCGCTCACCATCACGACCGCGGCGGGTGCCGGGCTCGGCGCGGCCGCGCAGCACTCCCAGAGCCTGGAGGCGTGGCTCGCCCACACCCCGGGACTCAAGGTGGTCATGCCCGCCACCCCGGCGGACGCCAAAGGGATGATCGTCTCTGCGGTGCGTGACGACAATCCGGTCATCGTGATGCTCAACAAGGTCCTGCTCGGAGCCAAGGGAGACGTGCCCGAGGAGATCTACGAGGTCCCGATCGGGAAGGCCGCCACGCTGCGCACCGGCGACGATGTCACGATTGTGGCCCTGGGGCGGATGACCGTCGAGGCGATGGCCGCGGCCGATGAACTCGCAGCTGAGGGCGTCTCGGTCGAGGTCATCGACCCCCGGACCGTGCAGCCGCTGGACAGCCAGGCGATCGTCGAGTCGGTTGTGCGCACCAACCGGGTGCTTGTGGTCCACGAGGCTGTTCGGTTCGGTGGCATCGGCGCCGAGATCGCCGCGCAGGTCCAGGAAGTCGCCTTCGACTATCTGGACGCCCCGGTGCTGCGCCTGGGCGCACCCTTCACCCCGGTGCCGTTCAGCCCGGCGCTTGAGCGGGCCTACATCCCTGACCGCACCCGGATAGCCGACGGCTGCCGCCGCCTGCTCGCACGGGGCTAGGGCCTGTCTGAGGGATATTGGTCGATGCGGGCGATGATCCAGGGGGTGGCTCGCAAGGCGGAGGAGGAGCCGATAGTGGTGTTCTATCGGTGACGACGACAACGCGGCGGGGCGCCTTCTGGGCATCGGTCCGCGCGATCGAAGATCCATCAGGCAGGCCCCAGGGCCGGGGAGAGAGGAACTGCGGCGATGGCTGTCGAGGTGCTGCTGCCCAAGCTCGGGCTGACGATGCAGGAAGGCACGATCACCGAATGGCTCGTGCCGCCCGGTGGCCCGGTGCGACCCGGCGATGTGATCATGAGGCTCGCGACCGACAAGGTCGACACGGACGTCGAGGCCGAGGGCGAGGGGCATTTCCATCCGGTGGTACCGGCCGGAACCACCCTGCCTCCCGGCGCACTGGTGGGCTGGCTGCTCGCCGCCGGCGAGATTCTGCCGGGTGCGGTGTCCGGTGCTGGGCCCTCCGGCGCGGTGGTGTCCGGCGCGGTGGCGTCTGGTGATCTGGCGGCCCAACCCGGGCCGGCCGGTCGGCTGCTGGCGTCCCCGAACGCCCGTCGCGTCGCCCGTGCGCGAGGCATCGATCTCGTAACCATCCGTGGCACCGGGCCGGGCGGCCGGATCGTCTCCGAGGACATAGAGGCGGTGGACGTCGCCGCGCCGCTGCCCGTCGCGCCGCTGCCCGTCGCGCCGCCGCCCGCCGCGCCGCTGGTGCGCCGGTACGCGGAGACCCTCGGTGTGGACCTCGCCACGGTTGCCGGGCGCGGACCCGCAGGCCGCATCCGCCGGGCCGATGTGGAG
>NZ_CAUVXL010000137.1:23362-29678 GCF_963555915.1 Protofrankia sp. Cas4 | reverse complement strand
CCCGGCAATAGGGGCGTGGATGAAGGAGCGGGGCCGGGGTGCGTGCATCGCGAGGCGGAGGAGGGAGGCACCCTGGTGTTGGGTGTCGACCGACGACAACGCGGCGAGGTGCGTACCCCGGCCCCGCGACGCCGCGTCCCCTATTGCCGGGCGCTCTAAGTGCGGACCGCCGGTGGAGGCGGTTCTCAGCGCGGGAGATCCGCCCTCAGGGGGCGGTGGCCGCCAGCGCCCGGCGAAGGCTCAGCGCAAGGATGATCTGTGTGACCCCGTGAACGATCACCCAGATTCCGAAGACCACGGCCAGGACGTAGACGGTCGCAGACGGCCAGGACATGGCCACGATACCGGCGATCACGCACAGAATGCCGACCAGGGCGGCTCGCCCACGTCCAGGATCGTTCGCCGGAGCGGCCGAGGCCATGATCAGCCGGATGAATCCGGCTACTACGAGGGACACCCCAACTATCACAGCCAGCGCCCAGAGCGTCACAGCAGGCCAGGCAAGTGCCACGATTCCGCCCACGACCAGCAGGACGCCGAACACGGCCGCCATGGCAGGTTCCGGCGCCCGTCCCGCCGCGAGCACCTCGGTGATCCCGGACAGCACCATAGCCAACCCGACCAGGATCGCCAGCGTGCTCGCCGAGTCGGACGGGTTCGCGACGAGCACGACGCCGAGTGCTGTCACGGCGATGCCCAGCACAAGGAGGACGGCCCACACTGCACCGGCGGCGTCGCCGTACTCTCGATGCTCTGTCGCTGTTCTGGACATCATGACCTCCCTGCATCCGGTGCGGCCACGCGACGGTGATGCGCGGTGGCGCACCGAGGGTGTTCCCCCATTTCGACCGCGCCAGTCCCCGCGGGCATTGCCTGACCTGATGGCAGCGTCGACGGCGCTGCCCGGGAAACCGCGCTGCCCGGGTAACGGCGCTGCCCGGAAAACAGAATTGCCCGGGTAACGGCGCTGCCCGGGAAACCGCGCTGACCACGGAATCATCTGATGGATTACGCGCCGGGTTGTCCGTTGTGATGAAACCATTACCACAGTGCGCGGTATGTGACGCCTCGACCCCGCGCGACGGCCTACGGTTCCAGGGAAACGTCCACTTCGGATATCTGCTGGGGGCAAGCATGACCGCCAGAACCCTGCGGCGTGCCGGTGTCGTCACCGTCACCGGGATGCTCGCCGCGCTCCTGGGTGCCGCTCCGGCCAGCGCCTTCCCCTCCCTCACCGCCGGCGGCGACCCGGGCTCCACGGCGGCCGGTGCGGCCGGTGACGTGTCCCGCATGGCGCTCGACATCACCCGCGGTGCGCTGTCCAGCGCCGCGAATGCCGTCCCCGGCGTTGGTGGAACCACTACCAACGCCAGCACCACCCCTGGCTCAGGTTTCGGCTCCGCCCCGGGAGCCAACGCCGCCCCGGGAGCCAACGCCGCCCCGGGAGCCAACGCGGGCTCGGGAGCCAACGCGGGCTCGGGCACCGGCGGCAACGATGGCGCCGACCCCGGCAGCATGGGCGAGAACACAGCCAATGATGTTGCCCATGCTGCCTTGAATCTCACCCGCGGTGCGCTCTCCAGCGCCGCGGACGCCCTCTCCGGCGCTGCCGGCTCCGGGTCCGGATCCGGAGCCGCAACGGGCGGCGGTTCCGGCGGTTCCGGGACCGGTGGTGGGTTCCCGCGGTGACATCGACCGACGGGATCGGACCGGTACCCGCTACCGGACCCTGACGGCGTCGCGGTGCTGGTCGCCGTACGCAACGACACAGCCGGACCGGCGTGACCTCACGCCGGTCCGGCTGTGTCGTTGGGCTGTGTCGTTGGGCTGTGTCATCCGGTTGTGTCATCCGGTTGTGTCGGTGGGCAGGTCCACGGGATCGGACAGCTACCCGCGCATACGGGCCGACCGGTTGGCTTCGCATTACCATGCGAGGCGTCGCATGGCTGGTCGCCCCTGCCCGCACCACCGACCACCAGCCACCGCATCATGGTCGGTGGCGGGTGCGAGGTCGGATGGGTGAGGGGGCGAGCCAGTGGCTGGCCGGGACGTCGAATACGACCGACCGATTCTGCTGAGCTGTGGGCGATGCGGTGTCCGTTGGACGGCGTTGAACGCCGCCCACTGCCCGAGCTGCCATGAAACCTTCGTCGGGGTGAGTACCGGATTCGACACCCATCGGGTCGATGGCAGGTGCGCTCCGCCCGCGCAGGTCGGCTTACACCGCGACGGCGGCTACTGGTTGACCAACGGCGAACGTGCCCCCGGCAGGATCCTGGTGGTGGGTAGCGACTCCCGCACACATCCGGTGGACTGAGCTCGCCCTGCACGACGCCCACGGCGACGATCATGCATCGGCGCCGTGGGCGTCGGTGACGCCGCGGGCGAACTCGTGGAACCGTATTCCTCATGAGGAGTCACCGGCGAGGGGACCCTCCCGTAGGACCGGCGTCCGTGCCGGCCGATGCGCGTGACCGTCCCGCATCCCTCCCTTGCGGTTAATCGTCATGACGTTTATGGTCTCCGTGTGACGTGGACCACGGTTGATACGGGCAGCGTGGACGCCCTCCGGTATCTCCTTGGCTCGCGTGTCCGGTCCGCCGGTACCGGCGGTACCGACGGTTGGCGAAGGGGAGGGCATACCTCGTCCGTGGCCACGGCGGCTGGCGACTCTTGGGGCCTCCGAGCGCGCGAAAAGGACCATGATCGCGTGCACTTCGGCCAACTGGATGACGGCCGGGCGTGTCTGGTTCCCGGTGGATCTCCAGAAGGGGGCCGCCGAGCATGTCCTTGACAGCGAACATCGCGAGGAATAATTTTCCTGGCACTTGATCCGGCTCTGACTCGGCGTCCAGGTGCGACACCGCCGACAGTCCTTCCCCACGTCCAGCTGTTTCCCAACTGATCCTCTATCACTCGGCGACGGCATTCCGAGACGGTGGCCGGCCGGTGCCGGCGCTGTGTCAGGATGCCTGCCTTTTCCTTCAAGGACCGACGGGGTAATCACATGCATCGCAGTTCTCGAAGAGTAATGCCCCTCGTCGTCGGCGTGGTCCTCGCGCTGTTCCTCGCGGCGTGCGGCAGTGATTCGGACTCGGCGACGCCGGCGGCGGTAAACCCGAGTCCGGCGTCCGACGCGTCGTTAGCAGCAGCCAAGGCGAACCTCGCCAAGTACCTGACGCCGCCGACGAGCATCGTTCAGTCCACGCCGCTGAAGTCTGCGCCGCCGAAGAAGAAGGTCGCCTTCGTCCAGTGCGCGGACCCGAGCTGCGCCATCCTGGCTGGCTTCGTCAAGGACGCCACCAGCGCCCTGGGTTGGAGCCTGACCACGCTGAGCGCCACCGCAACCGATCCGGGTTCGGCCATTCAACAGGCCATCGACGCCGGCGTGGACTACATCGCCACCACCGGCTTTCCCGTCGACCTGTTCAAGCAGCAGATGAACCAGGCGAAGGCCAAGGGCATCCCGCTGTTCATGTGCTACACCACGGACGTGCCCGCGGGACCGGGCAACAATCTTTTCTCGGACTGCAACGACGCCACCGCCGCCAGTGCCTTCGGCGGCGCGATGGCCGACTTCATGGCTGTGGATTCGAACGGCAAGGCCGACATCCTGCAGGTGACGATCCCCTCCTACCCGGTTCTGACGGCACAGGCCGACGGGGTGACGGCCGAGCTCGGCAAGAACTGCCCCAGCTGCAAGATCCACAATCTTGAGACGACGGTCAACGACCTCGCCGGTGGCGCCGTGCCGCAGAGCATCTCCTCCTACCTGCAGGCAAATCCCAGCGTCAACTACGTCTTCTTCACCTACAGCGGCCTTGAGAAAGGTGTGCCGGCCGTCCTGAAGACAGCCGGCCTGTTGGGGAAGGTGAAGCTGGTCGGTACCCAGGGGGCGCAGCCGCAGTTCAACGAAGTCATCAACGGCACCTCGACGGCATGGAGCGCACTCCCGCAGGAGCTCGCGATGTGGACGATGGTGGACCAGATGGCTCGTGTCGCAGTCGACCAGTGGTCGCTGCCGGACGAGCGCAAGGCCGCGATCTCGCCGTTCTATCTCGTGAGCACACCCGACCAGGCGAAGGCCATCGTGGACGAGAAGAACGGCTGGCCCGGGCCGGCGGGCTTCAAGGACACGTTCAAGAAGCTGTGGGGTCTCTGAGGTCACGGCAAGCTGAAATCAGACGGTTCGCCGAAGAGTGCGCGATCATCGTTCTTTCACGCACTCTTCGGCCCCAGCAGGCGCGGGGTGTCAGGTCAGTTGAGTAATGGTGAGTGACGGCGAAGTCGAGACAGCGTCGCAGGAGGACCGGGCGAACGTGCCGGCCCTGGACATCCGCAACCTGTCCAAGACGTTTTCCGGGCAGGTGGTCCTCGACCGTGTCGATCTTGCCATCGCTGAGGGAAAGGTGCACGCCCTCGTCGGGCAGAACGGCTCCGGCAAGTCCACCCTGATCAAGATTGTGGCGGGCTACCATCGGCCGGACCCGGGCGGCGGCGTCTGGGTGCACGGTATGCCGTTGCAATTCGGATCAGCGGCGGCGCACGAGGCCGGAATCCGTTTCGTCCACCAGGACCTGGGGCTGCTCCTCGACCTCAGCTCGGTGGAGAACCTCATGCTGGGACTGTCCTACCCGCGGGGCTTCCTCGGCCGGATCCGCTGGCGGGAAGCCCGCCGGCAGGCGCAGGAGCGGGTGGCGCGGGTCGGGCTCGACATCGATGTCCGCGCCCCGGCGGGCGAACTGGGGCTGGCCGACCGCACAGGTCTCGCGATCGCGCGGGCGCTTCCCGAACCGGACCAGGGTAGGGCGGTGTTGGTGCTCGACGAACCGACCGCCGCCCTGCCGGCGGCCGACGTGGACCGGCTGTTGGCGACGATCCGGCGGCTGCGGGACGCCGGACACAGCGTGCTCATCGTCTCGCACCATCTGGACGAGGTCCTCGACATCGCGGACCACGTCACGGTCCTGCGCGACGGCCGGAAGGTCGCATCGGCAGATGCCGCCGGCATGGACCGCGACACCCTCGGCCGGCTGATGGTTGGTCACGACCTGGTCATCTCGACCGGGCGTGACGAGGCGGTCGAGGCGGCCGGGCCCGTCGTCCTCGGACTTGAGGAGATCGCCGGGGGAACCGTCGCCGGAGTGTCCACCACCGTGTGCCGTGGGGAGATCGTCGGAATCGCCGGCCTGACCGGTTCGGGTCGCGAGGTGCTGGGTGCAATGCTCAGCGGACGGATGCCCCGGACGGGCCGGGTGTCCGTGGACGGTGTCGCCGTTCCGTCGGCGAATCCCGCCGCGGCCATGGCTGCCCGGCTGGCCTTCGTACCGGGAGAGCGGGCGCGGTATGGCACCTTCGCCACCCTGACGGTACGCCAGAACCTGACCATGGGGTCACTGCGTCGCCATGTCCGGCGCGGCTACATCGACGCCGGGTCCGAGCGCCGGGAGGTTCGTACCTGGGTCGACGAGCTCGGGATCGTGACCCGCGGCGTGGACGCGCCCATCACGAGCCTGTCCGGAGGTAACCAGCAGAAGGTGCTCGTCGCCCGCGCGTTGCGCCTGTCCCCGAAGGTGCTCGTGCTCGACGACCCGACCGCCGGCATCGACGTGAAGGCTCGTGATCAGGTCCACAGCATCATCGAGCGTAGCGCGGACGCGGGAACGGCGGTCCTGCTGGTGTCGACCGACAGCGAGGAGCTGGCCCGCCTGGCCGACCGCGTACACATTCTGAGTCACGGACGTGTCGTGCGCACACTGCGTCGGGGCGCCGACCTTTCGCCGGAAGCCGTTGATCACGCACAGGTATCGCTGGGAGCGCCATGAGCCCCTTTTTCGACCGGTGGTCCTGTGATCAAGGCCGCCTTCCTCCTGTATCTCCCGAGGTGGAGCAATGTCGTTAGAAATCGGTCGTCGACCCACGGCCGACGGCACCACGGCCGACGGCACCACGGCCGACGGCACCACGGCCGACGGCACCACGGCCGACGGCACCGCGGACCGGGCCGGCGCCCAGCAGGCCGGGCCCGTCGCCGTCCAGCCACCCGCTGTGGAAGCCGTGATCGCGAAGGGCGGGGCAGGTCGTGGTGTCGCGGGCGGTCCGTACCCGCCGGGGCCTGTCCGGGCGCCGGTCAGCCTCACGGTCGGCAAGTACAGCGCTCTACTCCTTTTCGCGCTGTTCATCGTCATCTTCGGAGCGCTCAAGCCACATTTGTTCCTGACGGTCAGCACGTTCCGTCTCACCTTCGGCGAAGGCGTGGTGACCGCGGTCCTGGCGCTGGCCTTCCTGGTCCCGCTCGCGGCCGGCATCTTCGACC
>NZ_CAUVXL010000137.1:0-22811 GCF_963555915.1 Protofrankia sp. Cas4 | reverse complement strand
TGTCGATCGGCGCGATGATGGGTCTGTCGCTGGTACTGATCAACTGGTTCGCGGCCAACACCGACATCCCGGTCGGCCTGGTCTGCCTCGGCGCAGTGCTGGTGTGCTGTCTGGTCGGACTGGTCAGCGGCTTCCTGGTGGTGCGGCTCCGGGTCAACTCGCTGATAGCCACCCTCGGCGTGAGCCAGGTGCTCACCGCCGTGGGCCTGAAGGTCTCTGACAACCGCCAGATCACCGGCGCGTTCTCCGACCGGTTCGCGACGCTCGGCAGCACGAACCTGCTGGGCGTTCCGGTGGTCGTGCTCTACCTGCTGGCGCTGGCGGTCATCCTGTGGTTCGTTCTGGAGCACACGCCGGTCGGGCGCTACCTGTTCGCGGTCGGCAGCAACCCGGAGGCCGCCCGGCTGGCCGGCCTGCCGGCGGAGCGGCTCGTCTACGGCTCGCTCATCGCCTCCGGCGGGGTGGCCGGGATCGCCGGCGTCATCTACGCGATGCGGGTCGGCGTCTATACCGCGGACTCCGGTTCAGGTCTGCTGTTCCCCGCGCTGGCAGCGGTGTTCTTCGGGGCGTCGCAGTTCTCCCGGCGGCCCAACGTGTGGGGCACGCTGGTCGCATATTTCGCGCTCGCGTTCGGTGTCAAGGGCCTGCAACTGGCCTTCGGGCCCGGCACCTTCTGGATCCAGCCGCTGTTCCAGGGCGTGGCCCTGCTGATCGCCGTCGCGCTGGCGAGTCGACAGGTCGCCCAGACCCGGCGCAGCCGGCGAACGCAGGCGGCGGCTGCCGAGTCCGAGTCCACGTCCGGGTCCGAGTCCGGCGCGCAGCCTGAGCCCGTCGCGACCGGCGAGCCACGTGCCCCGGCTCCGTGACGCCGTGTCCCTGTTGCCGGTTGCTCTCAGCGCAGTCGCTTTCAGTGCATCGGAACCTTTTTCTGCAGATATCTCCCCTACCGGATCGGAGTACCTTCGGTGATCAGTACGTCGGACAATTCCTCGACATATCCGATTTCGGCGGAAACCGCACGGCAGCTGGCACGCCCCCTGTTCGGTCACGTTATCGACGGTGAGGTCGTCCCGGCTGCCGACGGAGCGACGATGGCGGTCGTCGATCCCGCGACGGAACGGCAGGTCGCCACCGCCGCTGCCGGCTCGGTGGCCGACGCCGAACGGGCCGCACAATCTGCACGCGCAGCCTTCGATGACGGCCGGTGGCGGTTCCTCCCGCCCTTGGAAAAAGAACGCCGGATGCGCAGGCTCTCCAGCCTCCTGACGGAGCGGGCGGACGTCTTCGCCGAGATCGATGTGATCGACGCGGGCTTGCTGCGCTTCTATGAGGGCTTCATCGTCCAGTTCGCGGTCGACGGTATTGACTACTACGCGGGCTGGCCCTCCAAGCTTTCCGGAACGATCCCGTCGGTACCGTCGGACCTGGCCGTGTATCAGCACCGGGAGCCGATCGGCGTCGTCGGCCTGATCACTCCGTGGAACGGGCCGACGGCCGTGTTCGCCTCGGTGGCCGCCGCCATCAGCGCGGGCAACAGCGTCGTGCTGAAGCCGGCCGAGCAGACCCCCATGTCGGCGGTTCTCATGGCGGAGCTGGCGCTCGAGGCGGGGATTCCGCCGGGGGTCTTCAACGTCGTTCAAGGTGTCGGTGAGGTCGTGGGCGCCGCACTCGTCGCCTCTGCCGACATCGACGCCCTGTCGTTCACCGGGTCCGTGGCGACCGGTTGCGCGATCCAGGCGGCCGCCGCCGCACGGGTGAAGCGGGTGAGCCTCGAACTCGGCGGCAAGAGCCCGTTCATCGTCTTCCCCGACGCCAACCTGGAGGCCGCCGCCGCAGCGGCCATGGCCGCGGTGTGGGGCGCATCCGGACAGGTGTGCACCGCGGGTAGCCGTCTGTTGGTGCACCGTTCCGTGCACGACAAACTGGTAAGCATGATCATTGAAGGGTCGCGTGACATCCGGCTCGGCTCGGGTTTCGACCCCAGTAGCCAGATGGGACCGCTGGTGTCCGCGGAACAGCTGGAGCGGGTGCAGCGCTACGTCGGCTACGGCCGTGACGAGGGCGCGGAGCTGGTGCTCGGCGGTGAGCGTCACGGCGATGTCGGCTACTTCCACCAGCCGACGGTGTTCACATCCGTGCGCAACGACATGCGGATCGCCCGCGAGGAGATCTTCGGGCCCGTGATGTCCGTGCTGGAGTTCGGCTCGGAGGAGGAGGCCATCGCCATCGCCAACGACACCGAGTACGGCCTGGCGGCCGGCGTGTGGACCAACGACCTGGGCCTGGCACACCGCATGAGCAGAGCGCTACGGACAGGCACGGTGTGGGTGAACACCTTCCAGATGGTCTACCCGACGGTGCCCTACGGCGGTGTGAAGTACTCCGGGCATGGCCGCACCCTGGGCGCGGCCTCTCTCGACGAGTTCACCCAGCTCAAGAGCGTGTGGATGAAGGTCGGGGCTTGACACGGCAGCGCCGCAGCAGACGTGGCACCCGCCGGGACGGCTGCGAAGGGAGCGAGCATGCGTACAGCGGCCGAGATTGAGGCTGGCTTGGACCGCGCCGACGTTACCGAGGTGCTTTACAGGTATGCGTCGTGTATCGACAAACGGGATGTCGACGGGATCCGTGTGACCCTCGCCGACGACCTGTGGGCGCAGTACGGCAACGCTGATCCCATCGTCGGCGGTGACGCGGTCGCCAATTGGATCGACGAAGGCACCCGGGAATGCGTCTGGCAGCATCATCTGCTCAGTGTTTACCATGTGGACCTTGTAGCGGATCACGCCACGGCGCTCATCTACCACACCTCGCACCAGGTGTTCCGCGCATCGCCGGAAACGGTGCACGTGCTCGTCGGCCGGTACCATAACCAGCTGCGACGCACAGCGGACGGTTGGAAAATCAGCAGGCTTCTTTTCGAGATTCTCTGGGGCGAGCGTCGGGTGGACTCCACTGGTTACCTCGCTGCCGTCGGCGGCAGCGGCCCCCAGGTGTATCCCCGTTGACGCGGCCGGACCGGTGAGATTCAGCTGAGGCCGGAAGGGACGATGATGCGGATCGGCCTGTCGGTATACGACATGGGTGCGCGTGACCTACTGGACCTCGCCGTGGCGGCCGACGACCTCGGCTTCGATGCCCTCTGGCTCGGCGAGCATCTCGTCCTGCCGTACGACTACTCCAGCGAGCACCCCACCCAGGGCGAAACGGCGCACCAGCATCACACCCGGCCGATCATCGACCCGGCCACGAAGCTGCTGGACCCGTGGTCGGCGTTGAGTGCCGCCGCAGCGCTCACGACGAGGGTGAAGCTCGCGACGGGCATCTACATCCTGCCGTTACGTCATCCGCTTCTGACAGCTCGTGCCGCCTGCACGACGCAGGAGATCGCTGCCGGCAGGTTCATGCTCGGGGTCGGAGCCGGTTGGCTGCGCGAGGAGTTCGCCGCCCTCGGCGTGCCGTTCGACGAACGTGGATCCCGCCTCGAGGAGTGCCTGGAGGTCCTGCGGTCGGCCTGGAGCGGAGGACCCTTCGAGCATCAGGGTACCCACTTCACGACCGGCAGGATCCAGGTCACCCCCCGGCCCGTTGCGGTGCCGCTCGTCCTCGGGGGGAACACGGATCGGGCGCTGCATCGCGCAGCCCGACTGGGGGACGCCTGGTTCAGTTCCGGCACGCCTTCCTTCTCCGACGCGGTACGGCTTCGCGACCGGCTCGCGGCACTGTGCGAACAGTACGGGCGCGCGATGATTGCCTGCTACTTCCGGTTGGAAGGCCAGGATCTGGAACTGGTGCCCCGCTACGAGGCCGAGGGGATCATCAACCTGGTCGTGTGGGCGGACCAGATATGGCGCGGGGCCGACCTGGCGCAGAAGCGAGCGTGTCTCGCCCGCGCTGCCGACAGATTCATGATCTGACGGCCGGTCAGCGGGTCAGCACGGTGCAGGCGCTGACCCCCGGCGCGCCGTAGACGTGGCTGAACGCCACCGTCGGGTTCGCGGGCACCTGTCGCGCCGCGGCGGCCCCGCGCAGCTGCAGGACGTTCTCGTACACCTGACGCAGACCCGACGCGCCGATCGGCTCGCCGTTGGCGAGGCAGCCACCGTCAGTGTTGATCGGAAGGCTGCCGCCGATCCCGGTGGCACCCGTTGCCAGCAGTTCCTCCTGCTCACCGTCTTTGCACAGGCCGCACTCGGCCATGTGACAGATCTCCGCCCCGGACTCGGTGTCCTGGATCTGCGCGACGTCGACATCGCCGGGGGCGACCCCGGCCAGCTCGAACGCCGCCCGGGCCGCGTCCACACTCGGGCTGTCAGCGCGTTCCAGCGCCAGCCACGGGCTGAACACCTCGAACGAGCCGAACCGGCGTGAACGTAGTACCGCGGACCGCAGGTACACCGGCGTGTCGGTGTACCTGCGCGCGCGGTCCGCCCGGCACAGCACGAGCGCGACTGCGCCTTCCCCCGGCGAGCAGAACATGTACTGCGTCAGCGGATGGCTCACCATCGTCGACGACATGATCGCTTCTTCCGTGTGCGGGATACGGCGCCACGCGTTGGGGTTCAGCGAACCGTTGTAGAAGGCCTTGACCGCCACCTTCGCCAGTATCGACGGACTGAGGCCGTACGTGTGCAGGTAGCGCTGCGCCTTCATCCCGAAGAACTGGGTCGTCAGCATGAGTCCGGTTTCGCCGTACCACTGCCCCAGGCCGACCGCCGCGGGGTCGGTGTCGAAGGCACCCCGCGGATGCTTGTCGAAGCCGATCACCATCCCGAGTTCGTACGCGCCCGACCTGATGGTACTGTCTGCGTTGATCAGTGCGCTGCCGCCCGTCGCGCATCCGTTGGCCACGTTGATGAACGGGATGCCGGTCAGCCCCAGGTCCGAGACGAGCGAGTCGGCGGCCCCTGCCGCGAGGCTGCCGCCGAAGGCGAACTGGATGTCGGGCCATTCCAGGCCCGCGTCAGTCAGCGCAGCCCGGGCCGCGTAGGCTCCCTGCGCCCGTCCGCTAACCCCCTCGTGTCGCCCGAACGGATGAATTCCGATGCCCACGATGGCGACATCCACGGCGCACTCCTTTGTGGTTACTTGTGGTTACCCAGGTTCGGGGTCTGGTTTCCGTCTGATCCCCGTTCCGGGTCACCGGATCGGACGGGGGAGAACGCGTAGGTGAGGACCTGGGTGCCGTCGTCGTCGTGACACAAGGGCACGAGGACCAGCTCCATCGGCTCCCCGATGTGCAGCCGCTGCGGGTCGTTTTCGGTCAGGACGGCCTCGACGATGACCGCGCCGGGAAGCTCCACGTATCCCACGCCGAAGGGCGTGAACGGCTCCGGACCGGCGTAGGGCGGTTTGGGACGGAAACTCTGCACGGTGAAGGACCACAGTGTGCCGCTGCGGGGGAGAAGGCGGTCCGTCATGTCCATTCGGGTGCATTTCGGGCACGACTGCTGGCGCGGGAAGGTCGTCGTCCCGCACGACCGGCAGCTGCTCGCGACGAGGCTGGGCCCGTCGTCGCCCTCGACGAACAGTCCGTCGTCCACCGGCCGTGTCCGTACTACAGGTCTGCTCATCATCGGTCTGCCTCCTCGGCGGCGGGTACGTGTCCAGTGTGTTCACCCAACCGTGGCGCCCGCGTGGGAGCAACGGTCTGGAAGGACGAGAACCGGTAGGGGCTCGTCGGGACCAACGCGCTGAGATCGCTGTCGAAGGCGACCGTGGTGAAGAAGTTCCTCGCCTGCAGGTGCTCGTCGTCCAGGACATCCTCGGGGGCGTTGACCGGCCCGATCGGCAGCCCGCGCCGTTGCCCCTCGTGGTAGGCCGTCGTGGCGTCCTGCAGGAGGAACAGGCATTCGATGAGTTCCTGAATGTGTGCGAAGTTCTGCTGGCGGTGCGCCAGATCATCGTAGGCTGTGTCGGTCAGGTCCGCGGCGACGCCGAGGCTTTCCATCCATGCGACCAGCGCATCCCATGGCTTGCGGTCGGCGAGGATGAGCGCGAAGTAGACCCATCGGCCATCGGCGCAGCGGAACAGCGCCGGCTGTGTCGGCACGGGCTGGGCGTGGCGACAGGTCTGCCTGTGCACGAGGACCTTCGGGTAGAACCAGTATGGATTCGCCAGTTCCCCGCTGACAGCGAGCGACTCGTGCATGGACACGTCCACCAGCTGCCCCGCACCTGTCCGCTGGCGATCGAGTAATGCCAGCAGCAGGCCGCAGTGGGCGAAACTCGTCGCCGTGTGGTAACCTTGATTGCCGCCGGGGCGGATGGGCGGGATCGAGTGGTCGTCATAGCCGCAGCTGGCCAGCGGGCCGCCCGCGGCGAGTCCGACCAGATCGCAGGTGCGGTAGTCCGCCCACGGGCCGTCCAGCCCGAACGCGGTGACCGACAAGATGATCAGTTGCGGATGCGTGGCCAGCAGCTCGGAGTAGTCCAGGCCGGCCGCGGCGATCTCGCGCGGGCGCAAGGTGATGAGCAGGACGTCCGCGCCGACGAGCAGGCGGTGCAACAACGCCTGGTCCGATTCCGATCCGTCGGAGACCACGCTGCGCTTGCCGAAATTGTAGTACCAGAACGTCAGGCTCGTGTCGGCGCTGACGACGTCGTGCGCGAAGGGACCGATCCGCCGCGTCGGTGATCCCTGCGGTGGTTCGATCTTGATCACGTCGGCACCGAGCTCCACGAGGAGTCGTCCGGTCCCTTCACCAGCGGGGTCACCCGCCCACTCGACGACCGTCAGCCCCGAATACGGAAGCGGCGGGGAACCGGGTGTCCCGGTCTGGGACGTGGTCATCTCAGATCACACCCGCCGCGGCGAGGTCGGCCACTTCGTTCGTGGACAGGCCGAGGATGTCGCTGAACACGTAGGAGTTGTCCTCGCCGAGCAGCGGGGCTGACCGCCAGTTGTCCTGTTCGATACGGGAGAACGCCACCGGTGTCCCCTCGAAGCGCGCCGGGCCGATCACCGGGTGGTCCAACTCGAAGAACGTGCCGCGATGGGCAAGCTGCGGGTCGACCTCGTTGAGGTCGCGCGCGTCCTGGACGGCACCTGCACAGACGCCGTTGTCCTGCAGCAGTGTCATGACCTCATGCGGTGACCGCTGTCTGGTCCACTCCGCGAGGTGGGCGTCGAGCGCGTCAGCGTGGGCGAACCGGCTCGATCCGCTGGCGAAACGCGGGTCCGTCGTCCATGCGGGGTTGCCGATGGCTTCGGTCAGACGGTGCCAGTCGGTGTCGTCGAAGACTGCGACGGCCACCCACCGGTCCTCGCCGGCGCAGGGGTACACCCCGTGCGGGGCAGCCTGCGGGTGTTCCAGCCGGTTACCCGGGGGGAAGCCCGGCCGGCGGGTCGGTCGTGCGTTCACGGTGACGTCCAGCAGATCGGGACCGAGCAGGCTGACGCCGACCTCCACGGCGGAGGTGTCGATTTCCGTGCCCTTCCCGGTCGCGTTGCGATGCATGATCGCCATGAGCAGGGCCGCGCTGTTGTAGTAGGCAGCCTGGTTGTCCATGTAGGACAGACCCCAACCCGAGGGCTCCCGGTCGGGTAGGCCGCTGATGAAGGACAGTCCGCTGACCGCCTGCACCACCGGCCCGTAGCTGCGGTACGTGTGGTGCGGGCCGCTCTGGCCGAAACCGCTCATGTGGGCGTAGATGACCTCGGGGCACAGCGCGCGTAGTCGTTCGTAGGTCAGATTCCAGCCTGCCATGACGCCGGGAGCGAAGTTCTCCGTCACCACACTGCTTTGTGCGATGAGTCGTTCGGCCAGTTCCCGGCCCTCGACGGACCGCATGTTGATTGTCACGCCGAGTTTGTTGCGGCTGTAGTTGTTGAACAGTCCGCCCTTGTCCGGGTCGGGATCGGGATCCTCCGCGCCGAACGAGCGGGAGTCGTTCTTGTAGAGCGGTAATCGGCGGGGCATGTCCAGCCGGGTCCGGCTTTCGATCTTGATGACCTCGGCGCCGAAGTCCGCGAGCATGCGGGTGGCGACGGAACCGACGCCCATCCAGCAGAAGTCGGCCACGCGGATGCCCGACAGCGGCCCGCGTCGGGCCCGGGGCTGCCGTTGCACCAGCGACGGATGCCGAGCGTCCACCGTGTGACCTCCCTGTACGCGGGTGTGTAGCCGACTTTATTTCTCATGATGAAAAGCCGCAAGCCCCGGTTGCGACCGCTCTGGCCTGGCCTGCTCTGGTCTGCTCTGGTCTGCTTTAGCCTGTCGTCGACGGTGGAGATGGTGGTGACGCGGTCACCCGCCCAGCCGGCGGCGGGAAGGGGCGACATGACCCTTGTGGCTTTTCATCACGACGAATATTGTGCGAATCCGGCATGGCGCAGTCCACCGCAGTCCACCGCGGTCATGGCGCGAGCAATAGCCGATGACGATGCGCCGGCGGGGCGAACCGGGTGGAGAGGAGCCAGCGGTGACCGGTAGCCGGGAATGGCACCTGATGCGCCGTCCTGCGGGATGGCCGACGGACGACGATGTGGCTCTGGTCGAGGTCGACATACCCGACCCCGGCGCTGGTGAGCTCCTCGTGCACAACACCGTGATGTCGGTGGAACCGTACATGCGTGGCCGGATGAGTGCGGTGGCCTCGTATGTCGAGCCCTATGCGCTCGGCGCCCCGATGCAGGGACACGCGGTCGGCGAGGTGGTTGCGTCCGGTGTGTCCGCCATCCCGGTCGGCCGGCACGTGGTCCACCGGGCGGGATGGCGGGAGTACGCGCTGGTAGCCGCCGCGGATGTTGAACCCGTCGATGTTGAACCCGTCGACACGACCGGGTTTCCCGACTCCACGTACCTCGGTGCACTGGGCATCACGGGTATGACCGCCTATGTCGGGCTGCGCCACGTCGCCGCGTGCACACCCGGAGAAACCGTGTTCGTCTCGGCGGCGGCCGGTGCGGTGGGCGCCACGGTCGGTCAGATCGCCAAGGTCATGGGCTGCCGTGTCATCGGCAGTGCAGGCTCCGAGGAGAAGGTCCGCTTTCTCACCGAGGATCTGGGGTTCGACGCCGCGTTCAGCTACCGTGATCAGCCTGTGCGGGCGTCGCTCTCCGCGGCTCTCGCGCAGCTTGACACCGACGGTTTGGACGTGTATTTCGACAACGTCGGGGGAGAACAGCTGGAAGCCGCGATCCGGGTGATGCGCCCGTTCGGCCGCATCGCGCTCTGCGGGGCGATCTCCACCTACAACGCGACCGAGCCCGTACCCGGTCCACGCAACCTGCTGCTGATGATCTGGCGGCGGCTGCGGATGGCGGGTTTCCTCGTCGGTGACCATGCCGACCAGCGCGCCGCATTCACCGGTGACATGTCGCGCTGGCTGCGCGAGGGCGCTGTCCGCAGTGTCGAGACGGTTGTCCACGGTGGTATTGAGGCCGCTTGGCCGACCTTCCTGGCCATGCTCCGCGGCGACAACGTCGGGAAAATGATCGTGTGTCTCGACCAGTCCGCTGGTAGCGAATCGGATCACTGATCACCCTTGACAAGCTAGTTCGTTATAAGGAATCTGTCTCCAACCTCGCCTTCAGCCGTCGACGAAGGTGTGACATGCGGCCGGAATCGACCCGCCAGAGCGATGCGGACCGGCCGGTTGACAGTGTCACCGCAAGTCACTGCAAGTCACCGCAACCGATCCCCCCATGGCAGGAGGAGCACCGGATGACCACTGTGAAGACGTTCGAGGATGTCCGCGACCACATCAACGCGAGCGACACGCTCTACCGTTACTGTTCGACGGTCGACCAGAAGGATTTTGTAGGTTTACGCACGGTGTTCGACGACGACGCCCGGATGCGCTTCACCGCAGCCGGTACGTGGAGCGAGTGGGTCGAGGGCGCCGATGCCATCGTGGCCTGGGTCGACAAGATGACGGCGGACCGCGGCTTCCAACATCACCTTGTGTCTGTCTACCACGTCGACGTCGAAGGCGATCAGGCCTCGGCGCTCGCCTACCTCACCTCCCACCAGGTTGCCGCCGACGACCCCAACCAGGTTCTGCAGATGTCCAGTCGTTACCGCAACCGGCTGCGCCGCGACGGTGACGGTTGGGTCATCACCGAGATCCAACTCGAGATCGGCTGGATCGAGGTCCGGACGTTCGACCAGAGTCTGGCACTCGGCTGATGTCGGCGCCCGTACCCACACCCATGCCGGAGCGCGCGACGCCCGCCGGGTCCTGCCCGGTGGTCAACTACGACATCATGTCGCCGCGGCCGGTGCTGGCGGGCATCGGAGAGATGGCGCAGCTGCGTGAGGCGTCCCCCGTCTACTGGAACAGTTTCGGGGCCGGCTTCTGGATGATCACCCGCTTTGATCAGTGCCGCGAGGCCTACCAGAACCCCGAGGTCTTCGGTAGCGACTCGGTGATCGTCCTGGACCCGAACCCGGGTTACCGCTGGATTCCGACCAATGTCGCCCCGCCCGAGCACGGCAGGTACCGTCAGATCCTCAACCCGCCCTTCTCACCCCGTGCGGTCGCCCGGGCGACGCCCCGGATGCGCGAACTGTGCGACCGGACCATCGACGCCTTTCTCGACTCCGGTGGCTGCGAGTTCGTGGCCGACTTCGCGGCGGTGTACCCGACCCGGGTGTTTTTGTCGATCATGGGTTTGCCTGAGACCGATGACGCGTTGTTCGTCGAGTGGGTGGACACGGTCTTCGACGCCTTCACCGATCCTGAGGGCCAGGCCCGGACGATGGCGGCGATGGGCGCGATGACCGAGTACTTCATCGGTGTCGTCGCGGATCGGCGGGCGACGCTGCGCGACCCCGAGAGTGACTTCGTCAGCTATCTCATGACAGCACGTTATGAAGATAGACCGTTGCGTGATGACGAGATTCTGCAGATGTGCGTTGTGTTGGTGCTTGCGGGTCTCGACACCGTCAAGAGCCAGCTGAGCTATGCGTTCCACCATCTGGCGACGACGCCGGAGCACCGTCGACGGGTGGTGACCGAACCGGGGGTGGTGCCGACGGCGGTCGAGGAGTTCCTGCGGGCGTTCCCGATCATCCAGGATGGCCGAAAGATCACCCGTGACGTGGACTTCCACGGCTGCCCGATGAAGAAGGGGGACATGGCGCTGCTGTTGCTCGGTGCGGCCATGCGCGACCCGCGCTCGTTTCCAGACGCTGACCAGGTCGATCTCGACCGTGCGGTCAACCGGCACATCTCCTTTGCCGCCGGACCGCACCGGTGCCTGGGCTCCCATCTCGCGCGCGCCGAGATGGCGGTTGCGCTGGAGCAGTGGCACCGGCGGATCCCCGACTACCGGATCGCGGGCGGTGAGCCGGTGCTGGAGCGCGGTGGTGCGGCCGGGCTGGTCGCCCTGCCGCTGGTCTGGGACCGGTCATGACCGCCGATCCGACAACGGGGGAGCGGCTCACCGTGCAGATCATGGTCGACCCCACCCGGTGTACCGGGCAGGGCCGCTGCTATTCGCTCGCTCCGGAGGTGTTCGACACCGATGACGACGGTTTCTGCCTCCCCCGCGGCGTCACCTTCGTGGTGACCGCGGACCGGGCACAAGCGGCCCGGCTCGGCGCCAGTTCGTGTCCGGAAGACGCGATCACGGTCGCGGCCGGTCCGCCGGGGCCGGCGGTGGACGTCTGACATGTGAGGTACCTGGGTGGATCGGGCCGCGTGAGCCGGACGCGTGCGCCGTGGGTCGGCGCCTGGGCAGCACTCGATGGGGTCGCCCAGGTGGCCGGGCCAGTGCCTGCGGTAGCCGAAGTCGTTCGAGGCCGCAATGTGGACCGGTCTTTCCGTTCGGCGAGAGGAAATCGCGTCCGCGCTACATTTCCGGGACCGCTTGTCGGATTTCCTCATAAGAAATAAGGTATAGATCACATCAGAGTGCGGCCGGGACGCGCGTCGTGACATCCGGCGTCTCCCGAAGACCTCGAGGGGAGCGGCGTCATGGCCGGGACGGCAGTGACCGATGGCATCAGAGTGATCGACGCGGATACCCATGTGATCGAACCCGCTGATCTGTGGACGTCGCGGATCTCCACGGCGAAGTGGGGTGATCTGGTTCCGCACGTCCGCTGGGATGACGACCTCCAGGAGGAGGCGTGGTATTTCGGCGACGCGCGCCTGTCGGCCACCGCGGGCGGAGCGATGGCCGGTTGGGCGGAGTTCCCGCCGAAGCATCCCCGGCGCCTCGCCGACGTCGACCCGGCGCTGTGGAACGCCCCCGATCGGCTGCGCAAAATGGACGAGTACGGGATCTGGGCGCAGGTGCTGTATCCCAACGTGGCGGGGTTCGGTACCGGGAGGTTCCTCGGACTCAAGGATCCCGAATTGATGGTGCGCTGCATCCAGGCGTACAACGACTATCAGACCGACTGGGCGAGCGCGGACCCGTCCCGGCTGCTGCCCATGGCGGCGCTGCCCTTCTGGGATCTGGCGGCGAGCGTCGCTGAGATCGAACGAACAGTCGCGATGGGGCATCGGGGCGTGATCATGGCTCAGGAGACCGACTTCTTCGGTCTTCCGCTGCTCGGTGATCCGCACTGGGACCCGATCTGGGCGACCGCCCAGGATCTCGGCGTTCCGGTGAACTTCCACATCGCATCGGGCGACCTGTCCCTGATCGAGAAGAACTTCCCGGGTAACGGGATCCACGCGAACTACGCCTCGGTCGGGGTTTCCTTCTTCATGGGCAACGCCCGCGCCATCGCGACCGTCATCTGTGCCGGGATCTGCCACCGCTTCCCGAGGCTGAATTTCGTCTCGGTCGAGAGCGGAATCGGCTGGCTCCCCTACGCCCTCGCCGCTTTGGACTGGCAGTGGAGGAACTGCGGCGTCCCGATCGAACACCCCGAATACGACCTGCTGCCCAGCGAGTACTTCCAGCGCCAGATCTTCGGCTGTTTCTGGTTCGAGCGGGAGACCGCCCTGCAGGCGATCGAACTTCTCGGAGCCGACAACTTCCTCTACGAGACCGACTTCCCGCACCCGACGAGCATGTCGCCCGGCCCGGCGAGCGCGGCGATCCGGCCGGACCTGTTCGTCGCGGAGGCGTTCGCGCAGCTGCCCGGCGACGCGCTGCGCAAGATCCTGCACGACAACGCCGCCCGCATCTACCATCTGGACTGATCCGGCCCGACCGGGCCCGCCGTCGGTGGGCGCGGAGTGCGAGTTGGTTCGGGCCGTCCGCGTGCACACATGATAGTCAACAATGTTGACGAGCCTCGTTCGCGATTTGATCTTCAGTGGCGCCTGTTCCTTGTGCACGAGTCGACCGGCCTGCTTTGCTGACGGAAAACTGACGATTCTCGGCCAGATCCGCGGCGGGTCTCCTTTGGGCGACGCCGGCCGGTATGAAGGAGGTTCACGTGTCCATTGATCTTGGCCATGACCCGGTGGTCAGTGAACTCGCCAGACGCACTGCCGAGTTCGTGCGCAGCGTCGTCGTCCCCGAGGAGGAGGCGTTCGCAGGCGTGGCCGCGCGCGGCGGTGACGCGATGCGGGCGCGGCTACAGCAGGCGGCGAAGGACGCGGGGCTCTTCGCCCCGCACGTGCCGGCGCAGTTCGGCGGGCACGGCCTGGACATGCGCGGACGCGCACCCGTCTTCGAGGCGGCGGGCTACTCGCTGTTCGGCCCGCTGGCACTGAACATCGCCGCCCCCGACGAGGGCAACATGCACATGCTGGAGGCCATCGCGACGGCTGAGCAGAAGGAGCGGTATCTGCGGCCGTTGGCAACGGGCGAGGTGCGGTCCTGCTTCGCGATGACCGAGCCCGCGCCCGGAGCGGGGTCGGATCCGACCGCTCTGACCACGCGCGCTGCAAAGGAGCCGGGCGGCTGGCGGATCGACGGCCGTAAGTGGTTCATCACCGGCGCGGACGGTGCCGCATATGCGATCTGCATGGCCCGCACATCGGGCGAACCGGGTCACCGCGGTGGAGCGACGATGTTCCTCGTCGACGCGGACAACCCCGGAATGAAGATCGTCCGTCATGTCGAGACCCTCGACGAGAGCCTGTACGGCGGTCATTGCGAGATGCTGTTCGACGGCTGCCTGGTGCCGCACGACGCGGTTCTCGGCGAGGTGGACAAGGGTTTCGACTATGCCCAGGTTCGCCTCGGGCCGGCGCGGACGACCCACTGCATGCGTTGGCTGGGGATCGCCGCCCGGGCCCAGGATATCGCCGTGGCCCGGGCGGCGGACCGGCGGCTGTTCGGTTCCCGGCTGGCGGAGCTGGGCATGGTCCAGGCGATGATCGCGGATAATGAGATTGATATCGCGGCGTCCCGCGGGCTGGTCCTGCAGGCATGCTGGGAACTCGACCAGGGTCGCTCCGGGGCTCAGTCGACCGCGGTGGCGAAGACGTTCACCGCCGAGGCCGTCTGGCGGGTCGTCGACCGTTCGCTGCAGATCTGTGGTTCCCTCGGTATCTCCGGGGATGTGCTGCTCTCGCGCTTCCTGCGCGAGGTCCGCCCGTTCCGTATCTATGACGGGCCGTCGGAGACCCACCGCTGGGCGATCGCCCGTCGTGTGGTCCGCCGTCACCTCGACAACCATGCGAGCGCGTCATGACGATCGTAGCGTCTGCCGGCTAGCGTCTGCCGGCCGGCTAGATGATTTTTCGAGGTTTGTGCGACGGAAGAGTCCTTGTCGATCGCACAAACCTCGAAAGATCGCGTAGGCGTCGGTTCACCGACCTTTGATGTCGAGGAAATAGTCGAGAAGACGCCAGGTCGTCCGGTCGACCACACCGGTGACTGCCACCGCCGGGTCGTTCAACCGGCAGAATTCCTGGAAATCACGGAACGCTTTTTCCGTCAGCGGGCCGAAGGCGCCGTCCGGGGAGAACAGGCGATTATCGCCCTCCCGGCCCGTAGCGATGTTGAGCGCGTTCTGAGCGGTCGTGACCGGGTGGCGCAGATCCGGGAACACCCCTGACTCGCCCTGGTCGAGGGACCCGCGCGCGCTCGTCGGGAAGTAGGCGAACCGGTTCGGCGAATTCTGGGGGGCGAGCGGGAAGCGCGGGCCACCGCTGAACATCGACTGCCAGTTCACGCATCCAACGATGAGTATACCGCCGGCCAGCCAGGTTCTGCGTAGTACCTGATCGTTTCCGACGTTACCTTCGACCGTGGCAATATTATTGCCGGTGCGTTCGACGACCAGGCCATGGGCTCGCGCCCAGGACCAGATCGTGGTGACCGTACTTCGTGTGATTGTGGCCATCCCCGGCGTAGCCGACCTCCGCCAACGCATGCTCGACCAACTGTTGCACAGCCGTCATCGCTGACTCCTTTTCGGCGACGCCGTGTTGGCGGCCGGGACCGATGGTAAGGATTCGACCGAAGACGATGCCAGAACCCCTGCCAGAACCCCTGCCAGATGAGACAAGACGTACCCCGTCGATTGGCCTGTTTCCTCATCGGTATCACCGTGCGTGCTCTGGCGGCCAATGTATGTCGGTACTCTGCCGCCGCGCTCGATCCACTGCCAGCGGTGTTGATCTGATTTCTCTGACCGGCCGGCCGGATGATTGACACGCATAGTAGTCGACATGCGTCGAGATTCGCGGAAAATGGCCCTTGCGGTCACAGCGTGTAGTTCGCTACCGTGGCCGGGCTCTCAGCAACACCGGGCCGAACGCCGAGTTCTGCCCTCGGTCCGGTGTTCCCTTCTAGTAATCACCAGGGCAGCAGCGGGGGAACCAGGACTTGGCGGACGTCGCCCTTGTGGCGCCGTCCTCGGGGTGAAGTCGGCCGCGGATCTCCGCGCTGACCGGGCTTCCCGGCCCGAACCCGACAGCTAACCTCGCAGGCGTACGGGAAGGATCATTGTTGCCTGCATATCAGGCGTGTGCAGATTCTGCTGACGGGGTTCCGTCCGGACACGGTCGCCACCGTGCACCGACCGCCAGGTCCAGCTTCCGCCGCCGGTCCGCACGTGCGGTGGTTGCCGCCGCGGCCACCGGGACCGTCGCTCTGACCGCTTTTGCGGCCCCCGCACTGGCGAACGACGCCGGGGCTGACAGTCCGGCCGGCTCGACCACTGCCACCACTGCCACCACTGCCACTGCGCAGACCTGGGCCGGTGACACCGCTGCCGGTGACGCCGGGACCGCGCCCTCGGCGTCCGATTCGCCCTCGGCGTCCGACCCGGCGTCGGCCGCTGGTTCGGCGTCGGCTGCTGGTTCGGTGTCGGCCCAGACTGGCGGCCTCTCGGCACCGCCGGACAGTGCATCGTCGCAGCAGGACGGTTCCGCGGCGTCCACTGCCAGTCTCGGTGAGAAGATCGTCTATTTGGCATCGAAGCAGGCGGGCAAGCCATACGTGTGGGGCGCCCAGGGTCCGAACTCCTTTGATTGTTCCGGGCTTGTCCAGTACATCTACAAACAGCTCGGCCGGAGCGTGCCGCGAGTGACCGACGCCCAGTACGCGGCGTCGCAGAAGATATCGCGGGATGCCAAGCAACCCGGTGATCTCATCTTCTTCGGGCAGCCCGGAAACATCCATCACGTGGCGATTTACGCCGGGGCCGACATGATGTGGGCCGCTCCCCACAGCGGAACCGTCGTCCGGCTTCAGAAGATTTATTCCACGAGTTATCTCGTTGGCCGCCTGGGGTGACCTGGCTCGACTGTTAACAGACATGCGACCCGTCATGGCCGGGCTGCCGCGTGCCCCACCGTGGGCATTCCGCCAGCTTGGCTGTGACGGGTGCGTCCGCGCGGCGCCCATGAGCCGATCGACGATACTGAAGTGAGATATCTGATAATGACCAGGGGAAGGCACAGAAAGCAGTCCCAGTACAATCGCGGCGCGGTGGCTGCCACCGCCGGTGTCATCGGCGCGACGGCGGGAATGATGCTGACCGCGGGTCCGGCGAGCGCGAACCCCACCGCATCGCCCGGTGCCGGTACGGCGCCTGCGCCCGGCACGAGTTCTGTCGCTGCGACACCTGTTCCCGACGCTTCCATCGCCGGTGCCGGCAGGAAGGCGGGACTTGGCGGTTGCGACGGGAAGCCGCTGCAGACCTGGGTCGCGGTCGCGCTGGCCGAGTCCGGCGGCAACGCGAACGCGCACAACCCCAATGGCGAGGATTCCCGGGGACTGTGGCAGATCAACATGCGGGCGCATGCGGGCTGGGTCGGCGGGGCAGATCTGTTCGATCCAGCCATCAACGCCCAGGCCGCCAAACGGGTGTGCGACATGCAGGGCATCGGAGCATGGAGCACGTACACCAACGGGTCCTACCGCGTGTACCTCGGGCGGGCTGCGGCAGCCGCCACCGAGGCAGCTGGTGATGGCGCGACAGGCACTTACCAGGCCGATCCCACCGGCCCAGGTGGTCCTACTGGGCCGGTCAGTACACCGGTTACACCGGTCACTACGCCGGACCGGACCGCTGCGGCCGACGTGGCGCCGGCACGACGGGTCGCCGATCCGGTGCCCCGAGCGCGGGAAGTCCGCTACACCCACCGCGGGCGTCCCGGCGTGCGCCAGATTCAGCGAGCGCTGACCGGACGTGGCTACCCTGTCGTGGCGGACGGAAAGTTCGGGCCACATACCACAAATACGGTGAAGGCATACCAACGCCGGCACGGACTTGCGGCCGATGGCGTGGTCGGGGCGCGGACCCGCGCTGCGCTGTTCTCTTTCACCGCGTAGGTCCCATTACCGGATAGGTCATCAGATTCTGTCTGTATTGTCGCGGAGAGCAGCGGATTTCAGCGCATCCGTCGGGATGCATTTGAACGGCTTCGTGACCCACTGGCATGTCAGGAGCACAAATAATAACAAGGCTTTTCCAGGTAAATTATGCTGCGGTCGACATCGACCCCGTCTCCGTATTTTTGCATCATTCTGCGTTTGGCGGCAGGACCATCATGATTTCCGGTTGACTCCTGGTGTGGGTGGCATAGATTTATGCCTGTAAATGACATCTCGATGTGGAGGTGATCGAATGGAGCAGCAGCAGGCGCAGCAGGTGGAGCAGTATCTGCGGCAGAACTGGCAGGAGATCCGGCACCAGATTCTCGACCAGTTCGTCCAGGTCAGCACCGCTGATCTCGAAGCCGCTTCCAGCGTCAACGATCTCGTGCGGCGGATCGCGGACAGGTCGCATTACACCGAGCCCTACGTCGAGGCCCGCCTGCGGGAACTCGTCGGCGTCGCAGCGGGGGTCGGCCAGTCGGCGCAGGCCGAGGGCGGGGCCGAGCAGGCGACCGCCGAGGACCAGCGGAGCACCGAGGCCGCGGGCGAGGAGCAGGCCGAACCCCTCGGCGGATCACGGCAGGCATTCGGCGGATCGGAGCAGCCTGCGGATCCTGGGTGAGATCTGATTCCGGCTGGGATCGGCACGCGGCAGGACCGGGTCCGCGGCTATGCGGCACAGGCCGCGTCCGGAACATTTCGGGCGTGGCCGCCGCGGCCTGTGCCATCATGGTGCCCACACCGCGTTCCCACCGTGCCCCCAATCGTGCGGTCACGTGGACGACATGTCCGGCCTCGGGGCTATGCTGCTTTTCTGATCACTATAGTGACCTGTAAGGTCACGAATAGCAGCAGGCATTCGGGGGGCTTCGGTTGCTACGAGGCAGCCATCATCACCGCGTGACAGACGCGGCGGGCGTTGCTGTGCGGCCCCCGCGTCGATACGAGCCGCAGTCCATCAGTTCCGATTTGTTCAAGCTCGGTTTGTTCATCGCCCGCATCCTCGTGCCCGGCCGAGTGGCCACTTCCGACGTCGCCGCCGACGCCGTCGACGGTGTGCTGGACCGCACCGGCGTGAATCTCGTGCGGGCCAGCCTCGCCGACGATCCGCGTGTTCGTCCGGCAGCGCTTGTCTGGTATCGCTACCTGCGATCCGGCGCGGGCTCGCATCCCACGACAGTGCCCCTTGATGACTGGCGCGATCGAAATTCCGCTTCTTGATCTACGCCCTGTTTCCGGGTGTTTTTAGTCAACAGTGTTGACGACCTTTTGCCGCCAATTGGATCTTGAGATCCGTACGGCAGGCGCATCCCGATCTCCGATCCGGTAGTATGTCATACGTTTCATCCCGTGATTAGGTGAGGATTGCCGCATGGATGTCGGGGATCAGGTTGGGGATCTGTCGGGTGTCGATGAGACGGGCGCGGTGCTGCACCTGGCCGGCCTGCTGGCCAAGGGTCCGCTGGTGGTCTTCTTCTACCCGGCGGCGATGACGTACGGCTGTACCAGGGAAAGCTGTCATTTCCGCGACCTGGCCGGTGAGTTCGCCGCGTTGGGCGCCGGCATCGTCGGGATCAGTGCCGACGACGTCGCCAAGCAGGCCGCGTTCAGCGCGAAGCATTCGCTCGGCTTTCCATTGGTCGCAGACACCGACCGCACGATCGCGCAGGCGTTTGGCGTCCGGCGCAAGGTGGGCCCGAACAAGCGCGCCACGTTCGTCCTGCGCACGGACGGCACGGTGCTTGCGCGCATCGACTCCGAGCTGTCCATGAGCCGGCACGCGGACACCGCACTGGCTGCGCTGCGCGCCGACGCCGCGTAAAGGGCCAAAGGCGAGGGGACCGGGCTATCCCGGGGATTCGGCGGTGGCGGTGCGAGCGCTGGTGGCAGCGGTGGTGCGCAGCCTCACTTCCCGAAGAAAGAACGAAAGCGCGAAGGCGACGAGTCCGATCAGGATCGTCCACAGGTAGGCGCGGTCCATTCCATGGGTGAACGTCTGGCGCGGTCCTTCACGGGGGCCGTAGTGTTTGATGTTGTCGGCCAGATGCGAGCGCTGGTAGGCGATGATGATCGCGCCCAGGCTGGAGGCGCCGACCGCGCCGCCGAGTGTCCGCAGGAACGTGACGGCAGAGGTAGCGGTGCCGAGATCACCGATGGCGACCCCGTTCTGCGTGGCCAGGACGGTGTTCTGGATGAATAGACCCAGGCCGAAGCCGGCGACGAACAGCATGGCGGAGAGAACCCAGCCGTTGGTGTCGACGCGGATGAGGGCGAACAGGGCCATGCCCGCAGTCATGACCCCGGTGCCGACGACGATGAAGATCTTGTATCGTCCCAGCTTCGTCACCAGCCGACCGGAACCGATCGAGGTGATGAGCATGCCTGCGAGTAGCGGCAGTAGCCGCAGGCCCGACAGCGTGGGGCTGATGCCGCGCACCAACTGGAGGTACTGCGGCAGGAAGATGATCGCGCCGAACATGATCGCGCCGGTGACGAGTGACAGCGTGCTGGTCACGCGGAAGACCGCGTTGCGGAACAGCCGCAGGGGCAGTATCGGTTCGGCCACCCGCCGTTCCCAGCCGAGGAATCCGACGATGAGTGCGAGCCCGACGATGGCGAGGATCCAGATCGTCTCGGTGATCCGTGCCTGCTGCCCGGCGTCCTGCACGGCGATCAGGAACAGCGACACCCCGCTGACGAGCAGCAGGGCTCCGAAAATGTCCAGGCGAGCCCTACGCCGCACATAGTCGATCGTCAATACCCTGTGTATGACGATGAGCGTGATGACGCCGAGGGGGATGTTGATGTAGAACACCCAGCGCCAGGACGCCTGGTCGACCAGGAAGCCTCCGATCAGCGGGCCGAGGATGCTGGCGGCACCGAACACCGCTCCGAAGTAGCCCTGGTACCTGCCTCGTTCGCGGGGTGAGATGACATCGCCGATGATCGCGAGCGCCAGCGAGATCAGGCCGCCGGCACCTACGCCCTGCACACCTCTGAATATGATCAGCTGGAGCATGCTCTGGCTGAGGCCGGCCAGTGCCGATCCCAGCAGGAAGATTGCAATGGCGATCTGAAAGATGGTCTTTCTACCGTAGAGATCACCCAGTTTGCCGTAGAGCGGAGTGCTCGCCGTTGAGGTCAGCAGGTAGGAGGTCACGACCCAGCTGTAGAGGTCGGGCCGGTGGAAGTCCTGGCTGATCCGGGTCAGCGCAGTCGAGATGATCGTCTGGTCGAGGACCGCGAGTAGTACGCCGAGCATCAGCCCGGACATGATGGTCGTGATCTGCCGCTGTGAGTACGGGGTGGTGTCTGCACCCGGTGCCGACGCCGATCCCGGAGGTGGCGCCTCGATGGTGGCAGTCATGAAGCGCTGACCTTTCCAGCTGCGAGTAGCCCATATTTGTTGCCGCATACAAGTTTACCATGGCGATCCGTTCCGGAGCCGTCGCTGATCTGAACCGGGCGCCCTGTTGCCGGGCGCTCTGAGGATCACACTCGGCGGTACGGGCGACGCTGCTATGATCATTGCGGGAAGAGGGATGGCTGCGCCGCACGCGCCTGATCGTCGGCCCGCCCATCATCACCGATCCGGCCTGACCCCACCTGTCGGTGCACAAGGGATGCTGCCCATGGCTACGACCAGCCACCACACCACGCTCATCATCGGCGGGGGAAGTGCCGGAATTTCCGTCGCGGCCCGCCTGCGCCGCGCCGGTAGCGTCGACGTCGGCCTCATCGACCCGGCCGAAACCCACTACTACCAGCCGCTGTGGACCCTCGTCGGGGGCGGGTGCGCACCTCTTGCGAGCAGCGCCCGCCCGCAGGCCGGGGTCATGCCCGCCGGCGTCGCCTGGATCCGCGACCGCGCCGAGACGATCGACACCGACAATCAGATCGTCACCACCGGTGGCGGTGCGCGGATCGGCTATGACCATCTCGTCGTCTGTCCGGGAATCCAACTCGACTGGACGACGATTCCCGGGATGGGGGAGGCCGTCACCACGCCGTGGGTGTCGAGTAACTACACCTACGACCTTGCACCCAAGACCTGGGAGATGATCCGCTCGCTGCGGTCGGGCACCGCGGTGTTCACGATGCCCGCAGGGCCGATCAAGTGCGGCGGCGCTCCCCAGAAGATCGCGTACTTGGCGTGCGACTTCTGGCGCCGGCACGGTGTCCTCGACGACATCCGGGTCGTACTCGTGCTGCCCACCCCCGCCCTGTTCGGCGTGCCGGAGTTCGCCGACGTGCTGGCGACGGTCGTGGCCCGCTATGGCATCGAGGTTCGCCTCAACAGCGAACTCACCGAGGTCGACCCCGAATCGCGCCGTGCGGTCGTCATCGACCATGCCACCGGCGTCACCGATGACATCGGCTATGACCTGATGCATCTCGTCCCCCCGCAGAGCGCACCAGACTGGATCAAGAAAAGTCCGTTGGCGGACCCGACCAGCCCGGCCGGGTATGTCAGTGTCGACAAGCACACGATGCAACACACTCGCTACTCCAACGTGTTCTCCCTCGGGGATGCCAGCAGCTCGCCCAATGCCAAGACCGGCGCGGCCATCCGCAAGCAGGCGCCCGTCGTCGTCGCGAACCTACTGTCGGTCATGAACGGCCAACCCGCCGCGCGACAGTACGACGGGTACGCCTCGTGTCCGCTGACCACTGCACGGAACAAGATGCTGCTGGCCGAGTTCGACTACACCATGCGTCCCCATCCGACGTTTCCTCCATGGTTGGTCAACGCCCAGCGGGAACGTCGCGACATGTGGTACCTCAAGCGCTACGGCCTGCCGCTGATGTACTGGAATCTGCTGCTCAAAGGCCGGGCCTGAAAGGTCACACCGGCCAAAGGCCGCGCGAGGATGGCTTTTTCGCGCGGCCTTCGGCCTGAAAGGTCACACCGGCCGAAGGCCGCGCGAGGATGGTTTGTTCGCGCGGCCTTCGGCCTGACGGCTTCTAGCCCAGGGCGTCCCCGGGCTGGATGCCCGCGAGGAGCGCCCGGACCTCGGCTTCCTGGTAGCGGCGGTGCCCGCCGAGGGTACGGATCGAGGTCAGTTTCCCGGCCTTGGCCCAGCGGGTCACCGTCTTGGGGTCCACCCGGAACATGGTTGCC